>NZ_JBHYYB010000040.1:0-79657 GCF_042752535.1 Kitasatospora sp. NPDC059327
ACGCCAACTGACCACCAGGCACCCCGCCGCCCCCCGCCCCCCCCCGGGCGGGGCCGCGGGTCGGGGCGGCCCCCCCGTCGGGGTGGGGGGCGGGCGACCGGGCCGGGGGTCCCCCGCCCCCCGGCTCGTGGTCGTGCCGGGTGCCGGTCACGATCGGTCCAGGTGGTGCGGGGTGCGGCCCGCCCGATGCGGGGCGGGCGGGCCGACGGGTTCGGCCCTGGCCGGTCCGGCGGCGCGTCCGGGGTGCGCCGTACGGTCCGGCCGGGGCCGGCCGGGCGGGCGGGCGGCACGGGGGGCCGATCGTCCACCCGGGGTCTGCGGGGTGGTGCGGGTGGAGCTGTCCTGCGGTGGAGCGGGTGGTTCGGTCCGGATGAGCGGTGAGCCCGGGGGGTTTCGCTCACCGCTCATCCGGAGTTCCGGGGTTACCTCCTGGGAGAGGCGTCGGCGGGCTGTCCGGAGCGGTCGGGCTTCGGCACGACGCCGGGGAGCGTCGGCAGGGCGGTCGGCAGCGAGGGGGCCCCGGTCCGGCCGGTGCCGGTCCTCCCGTCGTCCTTCCTGCCGTCGTCCTTCTTCCCACCGTCGGTGCCGCCACCATCAGTGCCGCCGCCGTCGGTGCCACCGGCATCGGTGCCACCGGGGCGGGACGGCGGGGTGGCGCCCTGCGGTTCGTCCTTGTGCCGCAGGACGTCGCCGCAGTACGCCTCCACCTTCTCCGGGCCGCCCGCCGCCGTGACCAGCGCGCCGAACTGCGGGTCCGCGACCAGCAGGCGCGGGCGCTCGCCCTTGCCCTTCCGGTCGGTGTAGCCCTGGCAGAGGGCGATCAGGAGGGCTCTGGCCTGCAGCCCCCTGGTCTCCGCCGGGGCGAAGGGCGAGGGCCGGGCCCCCGGTGACGGCGGCACCGCCGCCGGGGTGGACGGCGCGGCGGAGGACGGCCCGCCGGAGGAGACGCCGGTGGACGGCCCGGCCGTGGCGGGCCCCGAGCCGGGCCGGCGCGCGGACGGGGTGCCGTCCGGCGTGCCCTCCGGCGCGGCGGAGGCGGCCGCCGGGGCGGAGGAGACGGTGGCGGGCGCCAGCAGCGGACGCCTCGGCTCCTCGGCACCACCGCCGAGCGGCGAGGGCAGATTGCCCGTGCCGGCGGCGACCGCCACCCCGCCGAGCGCGGTGGCGCCGAGCACGACGGCGACGGCCTTCGTACTGAAGGCCCTGGCCAGCGCGGCGGTTGCCATCGATCGTCTCCGGACGGGTGCGGGTACGGCGGGTACGGCGGGTTCAGCGGGGGCGGGCGCGAGACGGGCCTCCCGGAACGCGGCCAGGGCCGCCTCCTCCCCGGCCAGTTCGCCCGCCGTCGCCGGAGCGGCGGCAGCGGCCAGCACCCGGGCCACCTGCCCTTCCGGCCCGTTCTCGGGCAGGAGGGGCCGGACCGGCCCGGTGCGGGCGTCCGCTCCGGTGAGCGAGGCGTCCCGTCCGGCCGACGGTCCGCCCACGGCACCGCCGAGCAGGTGCTCGGCCGTGTCCTGGTCGATCCGGCGGGATCGGTTGGTGCTCATCTCATGTCCTTCAGCGTCGCGGCCCGGCGTTCTGTCACACCCTGCGGAGGAATTTCTTTTCCGGCCGGCCCGGCGGCTCTCGACCGGGTCGGCTGGGCCGGGATGCCCACCCCCGCCGGGAAGGACTGCTCCAGCAGCTTGGCGAGCCGGCGCAGCCCCCGGTGCGCGGCCATCCGGACGCTGCCCGACTTCTTGCCGAGCACCCGGGCGGCGCTCTCCGCGTCCAGCCCCATCACCACCCGCAGCAGGACGGCCTCGGCCTGGTCCGGCGGCAGCCGGGAGATCAGCGCCAGCGCGTCCGCCGTGCCGACGGCGGTCAGCGCCGAGCCCGCCGTGTCGTCCCCGGCGGCCAGCTCGGCCAGGTACTCGAACGGCAGGTCGGCGACCGGGCGGCGGCGCCGGGCCCGCAGGTGGTCCAGCGCGCGGTTGCGGGCGATGGTGGCGGCCCAGCCCCGGAAGCCGTCGCCGTCGCCGGAGAAGCCGCCCAGATCGCGGGCGATCTGCAGCCAGGCCTCGGAGGCGATGTCCTCGGCGTCCTGGACGTCCTCGGGCCGGCCGCCGACCAGCACCCGGAGGTAGCGGAGCAGACCCGGCTGGACGCTCCGGAACAGCAGCCGGAACGCCTCCTCGTCACCGCCCTGCGCCGCCCGCACGGCCTCCGACAGGTCGACGGGGGCGGGGGCCGCGACCCGGGACGGGGGTGGCGGCGAACCGGACGTCCGTGCCGCCGGACCGGATCGGCCGACGGGGTTGTCGGTGCCCGCTCCGGGGCGCTCTGCGTTCTGCACCCGCCACATCATGCGCCATGTGCGCCGCCCGCCCGACCCTCCGGGGTCCCCGGTGCGCGCTCCCGGGCTCCCGCACTCCCCCGCTCGCCGGCCACCGGCCGCGCCCTCCCGTTCCGCGGCGCGCCCCGGCGGGGGCGGCCGGGCAGCCGGGCCCGGTCGGGGCCCCGTAGGGCCGGTCCCGACCAAGGGCGCGGGGCGCCGGGCCCAAGGTCCCGCGGGCCGCTGCCCTTCGCCCGCGGCCCGGCCGGGCCCCGCCTGCGACCGTGGAAGAAGGGCACCGCGCTCCCGGACCGACCCCGCCGGTACCGCCCGCCCCCCATGGCCCGGCCGGGTCCGTGCCGGCCGGGCCCCACCCCGCCCACGGCTCCGTCCGGCACCGCCCGCGCCCACCCCGGCGCGCCGTGCCCCGCCGTGCCCGTCGGCGGACCGCCCCGCCGGAGGACCGTCGGCCGCCGCTGCCGCGCCCGGACCGGCCACCACGACCCGCGGGGCGCCACCCGCGCCCCGGTCACGACCCCGACGAGGGATGAGAACGCGATGACGACTGCCCACGAGCTCTACGCGAAGGGCCTGCGCGACCACCTCGCGCCCGCGCTGCGCGCCCTGGGCCTGCTCGGGTGGCGCCGGACGTTCAGCCTCCCCGACGGGACCCACTGGGCCCTGCTCGGCCTGGTCGAACAGGGCGGACCGGCCGGGCGCGGCGGCCGGCGCGGGGACGTCGTCCGGTCCGAGCCGGACGGGACCGCCACTGCCGGCCCGGTCCGCTACACCTTCGACCTCTCCCTCGTCCGCAAGGCGGACTGGGCGCTCGCCGCCTTCCCCGGCCCGCGCCCCGACCCGCGCGCCGTCTACGGCATCGAGATCTGGCGGGCCCGGATCGGCGAGGTGCTGCCCGTCGGCGAGGACGTCTGGTGGGAGGTGCTGCCCGGCCCGCGCTGGCGGGTCACCCTGGACGACTCGGTCGCCGCCGTCCGCCACTACGGCCTGCCCGAGCTGCTGCGCCGGGTCGACCGGGACCGCGCCGGCACCGGCGAGACCTATCTCGGCCCCGACGCGCTGGAACAGGTCAACGCCGTCCTGCTGGCCGCCTCGGTGGCCCGGATCCAGCGCGCCGAGCTGGTCGACAAGGAGCTCGTCCTGACCGGCGCCTGGACCAGGGCGGACGCCGTCGCGCGGACCGTCCTCCGGGGCGTCGCGCACGGGTTCCTCTCCGCCGGGGACGAGCGCTTCGGCGCGGTGCGCTGCCTGGACACCCTCGGCCGCGCGCTGTGGACCGTCGACCCGTCCACCGACTGAACCCGCGGGTCAGCGGCGCTGTCACGGTGCGCACCGTGACAGCTGTCATGCGGTTCCGGCAACGGACGACACTGCTCTGACGGAGGGTCGGCTCGGAACACTGGAGGCACGACGCGGGCACCGGCCCGAAGGTCGACCTCCACTCCGGGGAGCACCCGCCATGAGCCAGTCCCTCACCGCCGCCTCCACCACCACCACCGCTGCGGGGAACGCCAGCACGGTCGACGCCGCCGCCGAGGCCGCCGGCACCAAGGTCCCGAACCCGCTGGCCGCCACGCTCCGCCCGCTCGCCCTGGACGTCGCCGCCCCGCTGGCCGGCTACTACCTGCTGCACTCCGTCTTCGGGATGAGCGAGTTCGCCGCCCTCGCCTGGAGCGGCGTCATCCCGGCCGGCCGGACGGTCGTCGGGCTGGTCCGCGAACGGAAGCTCAACCTGTGGGCCTCGATGATGCTCGGCGTGAACCTGGTCGGCCTGGCGCTCACCACCGTGACCGGCGACGCCCGGCTGATGCTCGCCAAGGACGGCGCCCTCAGCGGCAGCATCGCGCTGGCGATCCTGGTCTCCGCGGTGCTCGGCCGGCCGATGATGTCCCCGATGCTGATGCCCTTCCTGACCAAGGGCGACCGGGCCCGCTCCGCCGCCTGGCAGCGGCTGGCGGACGGCCGGGCGGCCCGCTCGCGCTCCTTCCGCCGCTACGAGCGGCTGTTCTCGGGCATCTGGGGCACCGCCCTGCTGGCCGAGTGCGTCGCCCGGGTGGTCGGCGCCTTCACCCTGCCGGTGTCGACCATGGCCTGGCTGTCCACCGTGTTCCTGATCGGCGCGATCGGCGCCGGCTCGGTGCTCGGCCACTTCGCCGCCGACCCGATGGAGAAGCTGGTCCGCACCGAGGCCGCCGAGCCGACCGACCGCTGAAGCCGCCCCGCACCCTCACCGGCACCACCGGTACCACCGGCACCACCGGCACTACTGGCACCACTGGCCGGAACCGCACCACCCGACTCCCTGCTGACAACCGGTCGCACAGCCGGCGGAACCATCCGCCCGGCCCCGGAGTCCTCATATAACGAGGGGGTAACGGGCCCCCGGCGAGAAACGGGGAGCCTGATGAACCGGACGCACGCGCTGAGCACCACCGAGGACCGCACCCTGGTCTGGGACGGCTGCCTCAACGTCCGTGACCTCGGAGGCCTGCGCACCGGCGACGGCACCCGCACCGCCCACCGCGCCGTCGTCCGCGCCGACAACCTCGACCGCCTCACCGCCGAGGGCTGGGACACCCTCCTCGACCACGGCATACGCACCGTCGTCGACCTGCGCGACATCGACGAGTACCGCCCGCTCCTCCCGCTCCCCGAGGAGGTCGAGCTGATCCGCGTCCCGCTCGACGAACTCGCCGGACCCGCCTGGTGGGAGACGTACGGAGAGCTGGACGGCACCCCGCTCGCGCTCCGCCCCTACCTCGACCACTGCCCGCGCGCCGCCGCCGAACTGGTCGCCACCGTGGCGGGCGCCCGGCCCGGCGGACTGGTCGTGCACTGCGGCGCCGGCCGCGACCGCACCGGCCTCGCCGCCCTGCTGCTGCTCGCCCTCGCGGGCGTCGAGCCGTCCGAGATCGTCGCCGACTACCTGCTCAGCACGGCCAACGTCCGCCCGCTGTACGGCATGCTCGGCCTGCCGGACCAGTACCGCCGGATCGACGCGGTGCTCGCCGAGGCCGGCACCACCGCCGAGGCCGCCCTGTACGCCACCCTGGACGGCTTCGACCCGGCCGGGTACCTGCTCGCCGCCGGGGTCGACCCGGCGGACCTCGCCGCCGTCCGCGCCCGGCTGCTGGGGCCCCGACCGGCCGACGCCACCCGGGACTGACCGCCCGCCGGGTCCGCGCCGGCCGCGACCGGACCCGCCGACCACCCCGGCCCGCCGATCACCGGACCGGCCGACCACCCCGGCCCGCCGATCAGCAGGACCGGCGGATCAGCGGAGCCGGCCGACTACCAGAGCCGGTCGATCTCGCCGGGGTGCAGGGCGATCCGGCTGCCCGGGAAGTCCGCGCGGTACCGACGGCCGTGCTCGGTGAAGAACCCGGCCATCGTCACCTTGTCGAACCCGTCCTGGTCACTGGGGAACGGCAGTTCAGGCGTCCCGCCGACCAGCACCGCACCCGGCAGCAGCTCCCAGCCGGCACTCTCGTAGAAGTGCCGGAGCACGCGGTCGCAGGTGAAGAGGCCGAGGTCCGCGCCGCCCTCCGCGACGACGGCGCGGGCCGCCGTCACCAGCCGCCGCCCGTACCCGCGGCCGCGCTGCACCCGGTCGGTCACCACGGCGCTCAGCCCGCACGCCGCGTACGTCCGCCCCGCGTGGTCCAGCCGCTTGGAGAGCACGTCGAGCGCCGCGACCACCCGGCCGCCGTCCAGCAGCAGCATCGACACCGGGCGCAGCGCCGGGTCGTGCACCGGCGCGGTGGACGGCGCCGGTGGACCGGGCCAGGCCTGCTCCTGCAACTCGGCTACCTGGAGCTTGAGTTCGCCCGGCACCGCGGTCTCCGGCAACGTGACTATCCGCATGTCCCTCCCGGGGCCGCCTCCGCCGGGTCTGACAGACTCCGGGCGTGATCCTCCGAACCGCGACCCGCCAGGACCTGCCCGCCGTCATCGCGCTGCTCACCGACGAGGACGGGGTGACCGACCCCGCCACCGTCCAGGTCGACGAAGCCTACGCCCGCGCCTTCGCCGCCGTGGACACGGACGCACGCAACGAGTTGCTGGTGCTCGACGAGGGCGACGGCACCGTGCTCGGCTGCCTGCAGCTCACCTACATCCCCGGTCTCGGCCGGCACGGTGAGGAGCGCGCGCTGATCGAGGCGGTCCGGGTGCGCGCGGACCGCCGGGGGGCCGGTCTGGGGCGGGAGTTGCTCACCCTGGCCGTCGGGCGGGCCCGCGGGCGCGGCTGCGCCCTGGTCCAACTCACCAGCGACAAGCGCCGCACCGACGCGCACCGGTTCTACGCCTCGCTCGGCTTCGCACGCAGCCACGACGGGTTCAAGCTGCCGCTCTGAGACCGCCGGCCCCAGCCGCCACACCCCGACGGGGCGCGACCCCGCGCGGCACGGTAAATCGTTCGCGACCGCCCGACCCGGCGGAGATACTCGCGCCATGGTGCACTTCTCCGACTTCGACACGCGCAACTATCCGACCGTGGACGTGCGTACGGGCTACGCACAGTGGGTGGAGACCTACGAGACGACGGTCGAGGACGCCATGGACCTCGCCGTGCTGGACCGCCTGACGGCACCCGCCTGGGCGGAGGTGACCCGGGCGGCCGACCTCGGCTGCGGCACCGGCCGCACGGGCGCCTGGCTGCGCGGGAAGGCCGCCGACGGGCTGGTCCTGGACGGCGTGGACCTCACCCCCGAGATGCTGGCGGTGGCCGAGGGCAAGGCCGTCCACGACAGCCTCACCCAGGCCGACGTGGCCGCCACCGGACTGCCGGGCGGCGGCTACGACCTGGTGATCTCCTCGCTGATCGACGAGCACCTGGCGGACCTCGGCCCGCTCTACCGGGAGGCCTTCCGGCTGGCCCGGCCGGGCGGGCGCTGCGTCCTGGTCGGCCTGCACCCGTACTTCATCATGGCGGCCGGCATGCCGACCCACTTCACCAGTGCGGCCGGCGAGGACATCGCCATCACCACTCACATCCACCTGGTCTCCGACCACCTGAGCGCCGGGCTGGCGGCCGGCTGGCGACTGGTCGAGATGGCCGAGGCGGTCGTGGACGACGCCTGGATCGCCCTGAAGCCCAAGTGGGAGAAGTACCGCGGCCACCCGGTCTCGGCCGCGTACGTCTGGGAGAGGACCACCTGAGCGCCCGCGCGGGCTCCGGGATCACAACTCGCACCATCGTCAACCAATGATTGACGACCCGAGGGTCGACAACCTACGGTTGACGCATGGAGAATCCCGTCGTTCCCAAGACCACTCCCATGCGCCTCGACGACCTGATCGACGCGATCAAGAAGGTCCACACCGACGCGCTCGACCAGCTCTCCGACGCGGTCATCGCCGCCGACGCCCTCGGGGAGCTGGCCGACCACCTCATCGGCCACTTCGTCGACCAGGCCCGGCGGTCCGGCGCGTCCTGGACCGACATCGGCCGCAGCATGGGCGTCAGCAAGCAGGCCGCCCAGAAGCGCTTCGTCCCCAAGGACCCGGGCGCGCCCACGGACCTCGACCCGAGCCAGGGCTTCAGCCGCTTCACCGACCGGGCCCGGCACGTCGTGATGGCCTCCCAGGAGGAGGCCCGCACGGCCGGCAACGCCGAGATCGGCACCGTGCACCTGCTGCTCGGCCTGCTCGTCGAACCGGAGGGCCTGGGCGTCAAGGCGCTCGCCGCCCAGGGCATCGCCCCGCAGGCCGTCCGGGACGCCTCGGCCGCCGCCCTGCCGGCCGCCGTCGCGGAGGTGCCCGGCCTGATCCCCTACGACACCGAGGGCAAGAAGGTACTGGAGCTGACCTTCCGGGAGGCGCTCAAGCTGGGCCACAACTACGTCGGCACCGAGCACATCCTGCTGGCGCTGCTGGAACAGGCGAACGGCACCGGCCCGCTGGCCGACCTCGGCGTGGACAAGACCGAGGTCGAGACCTTCACCTCGGAGGCCGTGGCGGCCTTCATCGCCGCGAGTGCCGCCTCGCCGGAGTGAGCCCGCCCGGTCGTGGGGGGGGGGGGCGGGGGGGGGCGCCCCCCGCGCACAGCCCACCCGCCCGGCGAGGGAGCCCGCGCGCCCCCCCCCCCGCGCCCCCCCGCCCCGCCCCCCCCCCCCCCCCCACCGCTCAGAAACCCGACACGTGGGTGGAGACGAACCGCACCCGCCCGTCGGCGGCCGCCTCCAGCGCCGCCCGGAGCCGCAACGAACGGGCCGGGCCCAGGAGTTCGAGCGCCTCCTGGTCGGTCGCCCAACGGTGGTCGTCCAGCTCGCCGGCCGGGAGGACCACGGGGGTGTCGTCCGGGACGGTGCCGAAGTCGAACAGGAAGTGCTCGGCCGGGTGGTCGAGTTCACCGGAGGGGTGGGTCCAGGAGACGGCGAGCAGCTCGCCGGCCCGGCGCACCAGCCCGGTCTCCTCGGTCAGCTCCCGCTCGGCGCACTCGACCGGGCCCTCACCGAGATCGATCGTGCCGCCCGGGAACTGCCAGTGCTCCCGGTACCCGGCCTTCACGATCAGGATCCGGCCGGACGCGTCCCGCAGCACACAGCCGGCGGCGGCGTAGACCCGCGGCAGCGACGCCAGCCAGTCCTCTCGTGACTTCAACGGCTCAGCCGGCACAGCGGGCCTCCTACGGCTCGGGGATCTCCGCACCCACTCTGCCACCACCCCCGGTCCCGGGCACCGGACCCCGCCCGGTCCGGGCCCGCCCGACCGGTGGAGCGGGCGGGGTCCGGAGCGGGCGGGGTCCGGAGCGGGCGGGCGGTCAGGCCTGCGCCGACAGGTGCTCGACCAGGCGGTCGAAGCTGGAGTTGAGGCCCGCCTCCGCCTCCGGACCGCAGTACATCGCCGGCACGTCGGTCTGGTGCAGGACGGCCCTGGTCCGGCCGTCGCCGAGGTCCGTCAGGGTCAGGGTGGAGCGCAGCCCGACGCTGTCCTCCTTGAAGGCCAGCAGCTCGCCCGGCCGGATGTCGGTGATCTCGCCCGACACCGGGTAGCGGTCCCCGGTGGCCTCGATGACCATCGTGCTGTCGTAGCGCCCGCCGACCTTCGGCTCGATGGTCACGGTGTCCAGCGGGACGTGGGTGCCGACCGGGCCCCAGAAGCGGACGAACTGCTCGGGCTCGGTGTACGCCCGGAAGACCACCGCCGGGGCGGCGGGCAGCTCGCGGGTGATGGTCAGCTCGCCGAGGTTCTCGGTCATGGGGGTGTCCTCCGTGCTCGCGGTGCGGTGTGTTGCCTTTACAGAGGGGTAGACCGGGGCCGGCCGTGAAACTCATCGCTCCACCGGGAAGTTTTTCGAGAATCTTTTCGGGGCACCCGCGGCGAACTTCGCCGCAGGCCGATGAGCCGGGGCCGCCGAACCGGTCTGCCCTGTATGAACACCGACCTGAACCCCGACCCGCACACCGGGCTGAACACCGGGCTGAACACCCCGCCGGGCACCCCGCCGGACGCGCCTCGGGGGCCGGCCACCGGCCCGGCGCTGACCTGCGACCTCCGTGCCCTCACCAACCCCGACCTGGCCGTCGTCGACGCCCTCGCCCGGCTACGGCTCGCCGCCGGCCGCCACGGCGTACGGGTGGTACTGAAGAACGCGAGCAGCCCCCTGCGGGAGCTGCTCGCGTTCACCGGCCTGGCCGGCGTGCTGCCGGTCGAAGGGGCGCTACCCGTCCAGCCGGGGCGGGAGGCCGAACAGCGGGAAGAGGGTGTCGGTGTCCAGGAAGTTGGTGAGACCGGTGATCCGGCCCGCTGACACCTCCAGCACGATCAGCGCCCACGGCTCGTGCCCACCCGCCGGGCTCGGCCGGTACTGCCCGAACGCCGGGCTGCCGTTGGCCTCGACGGGGACGAGCCGCGAGCCCCGGCAGCCGTGGCCCGGGCCGAGCATCCATTCCCGGATGTCGGCGTGCCCGGTCAGCCACAGCGCGAACGGCGGCATGTTGAGCGTGACGTCCTCGTGCAGCAACGCGGCCAGCCCGTCCATGTCGTACGCCTCGAAGGCGGTGACGTAGCGGGCCAGCAGCGCGCGGTGGTCCTCGTCCAGCGCGGGCGCCGGGCGGGTGGCCGAGGCGTCCGCCGCGAGCACCGCCCGGGCCCGCTGGAGCGCGCTGTTGACGGAGGCGACGGTGACCCCGAGCAGCTCGGCGACCTCGGCCGCCTTCCAGCCCAGCACCTCCCGCAGGACGAGCACGGCCCGCTGCCGGGGCGCGAGCCGCTGCAGCATCGCCACGAAGGCCAGCCGCACGGAATCGCGCTGGGCGGCCACCTCGGCCGGGTCCCCCGTCTCGGGCAGGATCCGGCCGTCCGGCGCCGGCCCGATCCACGTCACCTCGGGCAACTGCGCGTCGGTGGCGGTGGCCACCGTGGACGGCCCGGCCAGGTCCATCGGGCGGGCCCGGCCGTTGCGGCCGTTCAGCGCGTCCAGGCAGACGTTGGTGGCGATCCGGTACAGCCAGGAGCGCAGCGCGGCCCGGCCCTCGAAGCCCTGGTGGCCGCGCCAGGCGCGGACCATCGTCTCCTGCACCGCGTCCTCGGCCTCGAAGACCGAGCCGAGCATCCGGTAGCAGTAGCCGGTCAGTTCCGTCCGGTGCCGCTCCAACTGCAGCTCGACCGGCTCGTCCGTCATCAGGTCGGCCATCGCGCGCCCCCGTGTCCTCGGATCACCAATGATCACCAGGAACGTACCGCAGGGCACTGACAACCGGTCACCCGCTCGTGGGGTACGCCTGGCCCGAACCGAAGGAGGTGGTCACGATCTGCCACACCTTCGGGAACTCGGCGCCGGAGATGCCGGTCGGGTTGAGCGAGTAGACCACCTTGCGGCCGAGATCCTTGGTGGCGAAGAAACCGTTGGTGAACCCGGGCCGGGAGCCGGTCTTGCCCCAGACCTGGGTGCCGTTGGGCAGGGTGGCGCTCATCAGGCCCTTGCTGAAGCAGGCGCGGCCGGCGGTCGGGCCGATCTCGCAGTTCTTGTTGCGGACGTTGGGGACGTCCGGCACGTCGAACAGCTCGGCCTGCTGGGCGGGCGGCAGCAGCCGGCCGCGCAGCAGCGCCGTCATGAAGCGGTCCAGGTCGGCGGCGGTGGAGATCATGCCGCCCTCCGCCCACGGCCAGGGGCTCTGCTCGGTCACGTCCACCCGCCGCCGGACGCCGTCCGGGCCGGTGACGTCCAGCGCGGCCGGCGCGTGCGGGCCGGGCAGGGCGAGGTCGTCGCGGTCCGGGACGACGGTGTCGCGCAGGCCGAGCGGGCGGGCGATCCTGGTCTGCACCTCGCGGGCGAAGGAGCGGCCGGTGACCTTCTCGACCAGCATCCCGGCGATGAAGGTGTTGATGCCGTTGTACTGCTGCGCGGTGCCCGGCGCGAAGCCCATCGGCTGCGCGACCGCGTCCGCGACCACCTGGGCGGGCGTCCAGGAGTCGGCCTTGTGCGCGGCGAACCAGCTCTCCGTGCCGTCCCCGGAGGTCAGGCCGCCGCCGCCCGGCAGACCGCTGGTGTGATCGAGCAACTGGCCCACGGTGACCGGCGGGTAGGACGCCGGCAGCAGCCCCGGCAGATAGTGCTGGACGGTGCCGTCCAGGTCGAGCCGCCGCTCGGCCGCCAGTTGGAGCACCACGGTCGCGGTGAACACCTTGGAGACGCTGCCGATCCGGAACCGGGCGTCCGCCGGCACCCCGGCCCCCGCCGTGCCGGACCAGCGCCCGCCCCGACTGTCGACCCGGACCAGCGCGCCGGTGATGCCCTCGCTCGGCAGGTCCGCGAGCGTCCGAGCCAGCGCCGCCCCGTCCGGTGCGCCGACCGGCCGGACGGCGGCCGAACCCGCGCCCGCGGTCGGCCGGTCGGCCGCCAGGGCCGGCGTCGTCGCGGCGGCGACACCGGCCACCAGCAGGGCGCCGGAAACGACGACGGTGCTCCAACGGCGTTCGCGTACAGGGGTGTTCATCGGATCGCTCTCCAACGGTGGCTCGTCCGGCAGGTGACGCTCTGTCCGGAATCGAGTCTGTGGGAGCCGGGCCCGGCGGCCATCCGGGACCGTCCCCCACCGGCCCCGGAGTCGACCCCGAGACACCCCCGGGGCCGCCACCGGGCACACCTCAGGGGGCGGGCGCCGATCACGGCGCCCGCCCCCTGACGAAGGGCGACCCCCTCAGTGCGCGGAGTGCTTCTCCGCGCCCCGGTGGCGGTGTCCCTTGAGTTCGGCGTGCATCGCGGGGGCGGCGTGCGCGGACGCCGTCGCGGCGCCCTGCCCGCCGTGCCGGAACGCCCCGCCGGAGCCGGGCCCGGCAGCGGCGGCGGGTGGGGCGTGGGTGCCGAGCTGCGGGGCGATGGGCCTGGGGCTCATGGCCATGCCCCGGCGCTCCAGCAGTTCCTGGGTGCCCCGGCGGAGCTTGTCGGTACTGCCCGGTGTGCGCGTGGTCATCGTCGACCTCCCTTCGGCGGTCACCGGCCGGCCACGGGGCGTCGGCCGGGAGGACCGCACGGGCGTTATGTCCGCAATTCGGCAGGATTACACCTGCCTGCGGCCGGAGACGCCGGGTCGCGACGGAGGCCGGCGATCAGGGTGCGCGCCGCCGGGACCCCGGCGAGGTTCAGCCCATCACCTCGTGGACGAAGCACCAGCGCCAGTCCTCCCCCGGCTCGTACGAGCGGATCACCGGGTGGGAACTGTTGTGGAAGTGCGCGGTGGCGTGCTTCCGCGGCGAGAAGTCGCAACAGCCGATATGGCCGCAGTCCAGGCAGAGCCGCAGGTGCACCCAGTCCCGACGGCCCTCGGCCAGGCAGTCGGCGCAGCCGTCGGTGGGCGGCAGGGGGGCGATCTCCTGGGGTGCCGCGGTGAGGTCTTCGCACGCGCTCATGCACGCAGAGTAGTGACGGCCGCCCCGGCCGGACGCCCAAGACACGCCCGGTCACCCCGGGCCGGAGCCCCGGCACCCCGGCCCGATCGCCACCGGCCCGATCGCCACCGCTCCGGAGCCCCGGCGCCCCGGACCGGTCCGCGCGGGCTCACTCCGCGGCGACCGGCACCCCCGGGGCCGTCCGGCTCGTGAGCGTCGCGAGCTTCCGCGCGGTCGGCGAGCCCGGCGCGGCGGTGTAGGTGACCAGCGTCTGCTCGGCGCAGCCGTTGACGCCCAGGGTCTCGTAGCCGAAGTCGAGTTCGCCGACCAGCGGATGGCGGATCAGCTTGACCCCGTGGGTCTTCTGCCGCACCTGGTGGTCCGCCCAGAGCCGGCCGAACTCCTCGCTGCGCACGGACAGTTCACCCACCAGCGCGGCCAGCTCGGGGTCCTCCGGGTGCCGGCCCGCGTCCAGCCGCAGATAGGCCACCGTCTCGGCCGCGACCGCCTCCCAGCGCGGGTAGAACGCGCGCGCCGCCGGATCGAGGAAGGTGTGCCGGGCGGCGTTGCGCAGCTCCGGCGGGGCGGCGGAGAAGCCCTGCACCGCGTCGCCGAGGGCGTTCCAGGCGAGCACGTCCATCCGGCGCCCGAGCACGAAGGCCGGCACCCCGGTCATCAGGTCCAGCAGCAGCCGGGTGCCCTCCCGGATCGGCCGGCCACCGCGCGCCGCGGCGGCCGGACCGGGCGGACGGGCCAGCGCGCGCAGGTGCGCGGCCTCCACCTCGTCCAGCCGCAGCACCCGGGCCACCGCGCCCAGCACCGCGTCGGAGGCGCTGCCGCCCCGGCCCTGCTCCAGCCTGATGTAGTAGTCGACGCTGACCCCGGCGAGCAGCGCGACCTCCTCGCGGCGCAGGCCCTGCACCCGGCGGCGGCCGTGCGAGGGCAGACCCACCTCCTCGGGCCGGATCCGGGCCCGGCGCGAGCGGAGGAAGTCCCCCACGGTGTTCTCCATCCCCGCAGCGTAGTCCCGGGTCCGCCGCCCGAGGGTGGTACCGGTGTTCCCAGGAACGGCCGTCCCGGGAAGTCCCTTCCCCGGCAGCCCTTTCCCAGGACATCCGCGGCCCTGGATGGCCCGCGCGGACCCGCGCAGAGTGGTCCCGTCAGCCCGACCGCACGGACCACGAAGGCAGAACCCCATGAGCTACGCAGCCCTCGCCACCCGCACCGCCGTCGTCACCGGAGCCGCCAGCGGCATCGGCGCGGCCACCGCCCGGCTGCTCGCCGCCGGCGGCGCCCGGGTCGCCCTGCTGGCCCGCCGGACGGAGCGGCTGGACGCGCTGACCGCCGAGATCGCGGCAGCCGGCGGCCAGGCACTCGCCGTCACCACCGACCTCACCGACCAGGCCTCGGTGGACGCCGCCGTCAAGACCGTCCACGTCGCCTACGGCGCGGTCGACCTGGTCGTCAACAACGCGGGCGTGATGCTGCCCAACCCCGTCGCCGACGGCCGGCTCGACGAGTGGACCCGCATGATCGACACCAACCTGACCGGTGTGCTGCGGATCGTCCGCGCCTTCACCCCCGACCTCACCGCCGCCGCCGGCGAGGGGCGCACCGCCGACCTCGTGAACATCTCCTCGATCGCCTCGCACGTGCTCTTCCCCGACTACGCCGTGTACGGGGCCACCAAGGCCGCCGTCACCCAGCTCTCCGGCGCGCTCCGCACCGAGCTCGGCCCGCGCGACGTCCGGGTCAGCGCCATCGAGCCCGGACTGACCGAGACCGAGCTGAGCGGACACGTCGAGAACCCGGTGCTGCGCGAGCAGCTGGACGGGATGTTCGCCGCGATCCCGGCGATGACCGCCGAGGACATCGCCGACCTGATCGCCTACACCGTCACCCGGCCCCGCCACGTCAACCTGCGCCACCTGGTCGCCCTGCCGACCCGCCAGGCCTGAGCCGCGGCGGCCCCGCCCCGGGTTCCCCCACGGGCCGGCGAGCCGCCATGGGAGCATGCCAACCGTGGCGATCGTGGCGGGGAGTACGGACAGCGACACCGGCGGTGCCCGGGCGGACGGCCCGCCCGGGCCCGCCGGCGCACCCGGACCGGGCGGGTCACCGGCGCCCGGCGGGACGACCGCGGCGACCGGGGTGACCGGGGTGACCGGCGCCCCCGGCCCGGCCACCGCACCCGGCTCGGCCGGATCCGCCCTCCCGCCGGACATACCGGCGCCCCGGCCCGGCCCACCCGGCCCGGCCCCCACCGGCCGGGTCCGCCAACCGGTGGCCCTGATCCGGCTGCTCGTCGGCCTCGCCGCGATCACGCTGACCCTGCTGCTCGCCGACTACGCCCGCGCCACCACCAGCGGCATCGCCGCCGACGTCGCCCAGCTCGCCCGGCTGGTGCCGCGCCCGCTGGCCGCGATCGCGGGCGGACTCTCCACCGCCGCCCTGCTGCTGGTACCGGTCTGGTCGGCGGTCCGCCGGCTGCTCTCCGCGGTGCCCGAGCGGCGGCGCGTCCTCCAACACCTCTCCGACGGCCTGCTGGCCGCCGTCCTCGCCTACGGGGCCTCCGTCGCCGTCGACCTCGGGGTCGACGAGCTCGCCCCCGCCTCACTGATCGCCGCCCTCACCCAGCCGCTGCCGGGCCACGACCTCGCCCACACCGAACCGGTCTACGGCTACCTCGCCCCCGTGCTCGCCTTCCTGACCGCCTCCGCCGCCCGCGAGCACAAGGTCCCCCGGATCGTCCTGTCCGTGTCCGCCCTCGCCGGGCTGGCCGCCGGCTACGCCACACCGACCGCCCTGCTGCTCGGCCTGCTGATCGGCTGGACGGCCGCCCACGGCACCCTCTACGCCGTCGGCACCCCCGACCCCCGGCCGCGGCCCGCCGAACTCCTGCAGAGCCTGCGCGAGGCGGGCCTGCGCCCCGTCGCCGCCCACCCCGCCGGGCCCGACCGCTACCTGGTCCGCCAGGAGGGCGGGCACCCCGACCTCGACGTCCAGCTGCTCGACCGGCAGGCCGTCACCGCCGCCCTGGTCCAGCGCGCCTGGCGCCGGCTGCGGCTGCGCACCGCCCCGCACCCCCGCGCCCTGCGCTCGCTGCGCACCGGGCTGGAACACGAGGCCCTGGTCTCCTACGCCGCCGTCGCCGCCGGCGTCCGCACCCGCCGGATCGCCGCCACCGCCGGGCTCGGCCGCGACAACGCCCTGGTCGCGTACGAGTACCTGCCCGGCCGCACCCTGGACCAGCTCGCCGACGACGAGCTGACCGACCGGCTGCTCACCGACGCCTGGTCCCAGCTCGCCCTGCTCCAGCGGCGGGAGATCTCGCACCGGGCCCTCGTCCCCTCCTCGATCCTGGTCGACCGGGCCGGCGCGGTGCACGTGGTGGACCTCGCGGACGGCGACATCGCGGCCAGCGAGCTGGTGCTGCGCTGCGACATCGCCCAGCTGCTCACCACCCTCGCCCTGCGGGTCGGCGCCGAGCGGTCGGTGCGCACCGCGGTCGCGGTCCTCGGCCCGGACGTCGTCGGCGCGGCCCTCCCGCTCCTGCAGCCGATCGCCCTCGCGCGCTCCACCCGGACCGCCCTCAAGCAGGCCGCCCGGGCCCACTGCGCCGCCCTCGCCCCGGCCGGCGGGACGGGCCCCGGCGGTTCCCACGCCCCCGCCCGGCCGGCCGCTCCGCCGCCCGGCGAGCTGCTGGACGCCATCCGGGCCGAGGTCCTGCGGACCCGGCCGCAGGCCCCCGTCCGGGCGGTCAAGGTGGAGCGCCTGCGGCCCCGGACCCTGCTGGCGGTGGGCGGCGGGGTGGTCGCCGGCTGGCTGCTGCTGCCGCAGCTCTTCGCGTCCGAGCAGAACCCGATCGCCGCCGTGGGCGACGCCGACCCGCTCTGGCTGGCCCTCGCCGTCCTGGCCGCGGCCACCAGCCACGTCACCGCCGCGATGGGCTTCGTCGGCTTCGTCCCCGAGCGGCTGAACTTCCGCCACGCCGTACTCGCCCAGCTGGCCGGCTCCTTCGTGAAGCTGGTCTCACCGGGCGGCGTGGGCGGGGTGGCCCTCAACACCCGGTTCCTCCAGCGGTCCGGCATCCCGACGGCCCAGGCGCTGTCCAGCGTCGGCGTGGGCCAGCTCTTCGGACTGGTGCTGCACCTGCTCCAGCTCGGCGCCTTCGTCTACCTGCTGGACACCGAACCCGGCGGCTCCGAGCTGGACGCGCTGCCCGCCGTGGTGAGCGGCCTGGCCGGGGCGGCGGTGCTGCTGGCCGGGGTCTCCGCCGTGCCGCCGGCCCGCCGCTGGCTGGCCGCCCGGCTGCGGCCGCTGACCTCCGAGGTGCTGCCCCGGCTGCTGGAGCTGCTGCGCAGCCCCGGACGGCTGGCCGTCGGCGTGGCCGGACAGCTGCTGGTCTCGCTCTGCCTGGTCGCCTGCCTGTACTGCTGCGTCCGGGCGGTCGGCCGGGAGCCGGCCTTCGCCTCGGTGGCGGTGGTCTTCCTGATCGGCAACGCGGTCGGCAACGCGGCGCCGACCCCGGGCGGGGCCGGCGCCGTGGACAGCGCCCTGGTGACGCTGCTGGAGCACACCGCGTCGATGGAGGAGGGCGGGGCGCTGGCGGCCGTCGCGCTCTTCCGGCTGCTCACCCTGGTACTGCCGGTGCTGCCGGGCTGGGGGGCCTTCGCCTGGCTGCAGCGGCGCGGGGCGCTGTGACCGCCCGGGCGCTCCGCTCCTCGCGGCGCCCCTCGCGGCCCTCCGCGCGGCCCTTCGCGCGGCCCTTCGCGCGCCCCGGCTACTCCCGGTACTCGTCCTCGTCCAGCTCGACGACCCGGCTCTGCTCGGCGACGTCCGCCACCTCGGTGGCCGGGTCCGCGCCGAGCGCCCGCCGCTCGGCCAGCTCGTCGTACTCGTCGTAGTCGTCGTCCTCGCCCGGCTCGGCGTCCGGCTCCACCGCCTCGGCGACCTCGGCCGGGTAGTCCTCGTGATTCTGCGGCATGGCGTCCGTCCTTGCTGCTCGGAGGCTCCCACGGGCCCCGTTGGGGGGTACTGGAAGTATCCGTCGGCGGCCGCTCCGACGCGATGCGCCGCCCGGCCTTCGGCGTGTTGTCCGGTCCCGGGCCGCGGCTCGCGGTCCGGCTCCCGCCTGCCCCGCCGTCGGCGGGCAAAACGGGGCCCCGGCCACCGGGGGTACGATCAGTGCCGTACCAGCAGGGCTTACCCACACCCACCCGGTGGCCCCGAAGCCCTAACGAACGACGGGGAAATCATGTCCGGCTCGCACTACTTCACCGGTGCACCCGAGGTCGCCAGCGAGCGCCGTCCGATCACGGTCTCCCTGCCGGACGTCACCCTGGAACTGACCACCGACGCCGGTGTGTTCTCCCGCGGCCGGCTCGACCCGGGCACCCGGATCCTGCTGGAGCACGCGCCGCCGCCCCGGGTGCGCGGCCCGATCCTGGACGTCGGCTGCGGCTACGGCCCGATCGCGCTGACCTGGGCGACCAGGCGCAAGCGGCTGCCGGTCTGGGCGGTGGACGTGAACACCCGCGCGCTGGAGCTGGTCCGGCTCAACGCGGAGGCGCTCGGCCTGGGCAACGTCCAGGCGGCGCTGCCGGAGGACGTCCCCGCGGACCAGCGGTTCGCGGCGATCTACTCCAACCCGCCGATCCGGGTCGGCAAGGCCGAACTGCGCCGGCTGCTGCACCAGTGGCTCGGCCGGCTCACCCCGGACGGCTCGGCGTTCCTGGTGGTCCAGAAGCACCTGGGGTCGGACTCGCTGCAGAAGTGGCTGAACGACCAGGGCTACCCGACCACCCGCGTCACGTCGGTCAACGGGTTCCGAATTCTGGAAGCGCGGCCCCGCCCGGAGGGCGCGGGCCCCGACAGTGGACGAGGTACGACGTCGTGAAGCAGCTCCGCGGGACCGAACTGAAGCGGCTGCACCGCCAGTGGCGGCGCAGCAACGAGTTCCGGCTCGCGCTGATCCTGGAGAACCTCCAGTCGCCGTTCAACGTCGGTTCGGTCGTCCGGACCGGCGCCGCGATGGGCGCCGAGAAGCTGTACCTCACCGGCGACACCCCGTCGGTGCGTTCGTCCGGCGCCCAGAAGGCCGCGATGGGCACCGACAAGTACCTGAAGGTGGAGCACTTCCCCACCGTCGCCGAGGCGGTCGCCGCCGCCAAGGCGGACGGCTACAAGGTGGTCGGGCTGGAGCTCGCGGACGACGCGGTGCCGATGTTCGCCGCCGAGCTGACCCCGGCGGTGGCCTTCGTGCTGGGCCACGAGGACCGCGGCATCACCCCCGACGCGCTCGCGCTCTGCGACCAGGTCGTGTTCGTCCCGCAGCTGGGCCGGGTCGGCTCGCTGAACGTCTCCGCCGCCGCCACGGTGGCCTGTTACGAGGCGCGCCGCCAGGGCTACGCGATCAGCGGCACCCCCGACGGCAGCGACCCGGGCGGCCTGGACCTCGACGACGAGTGAGCACCGGGGGGAGCGGGCGGGCCGCCCGCTCCCCCACCGGCGTCACACCTCGACCAGCACCTTGCCCCGGTTCGCCTCCCGGTCCACGTAGAGGCTCCGGTAGGCCTTCGGGATCTCGTCGAAGCCCTTGTGGACGGTCTGGTGGTAGCGGATCTCCCCGCTGCGGACCAGCCCGCCCAGGTCCTCGTGCATCGCCGCCAACCGCGGCTCGTCGAACCACTCCTGGGCGAAGATCCCGCGGATGGTGGTGCGCGGGAACATGATGTACGGCAACAGCCGGGGCCCGGTCAGCTCGCCGTTCACCGTGGTCGCCCACTGCCAGCAGACCGCGACCCGGCTGTTCACGTTGAGCATGGTGAACACCGCGTCGGTCACGGTGCCGCCGAGGTTGTCGAAGTAGCGGTCGACACCGTCCGGGGCCGCGAGCAGCAGCGCCTCACGGACCTTCTCGGCGTCGTCCGCCTGGTCGTAGAGCACCACCTCGTCGAAGCCGAGCTCCTTCAGGTACGCGGCCTTGCCCTCCGAGGCGGTGGTGCCGACCACCCGGGCGGCGCCCGCGCGCTTGGCCAACTGGGCCACCAGGGTGCCGATCGATCCGGAGGCGCCGCTGATCACCACGGTGTCGCCCGGCCGGACCTCCAGGAACGTCGTCATGGTGCCCCAGCCGGTCATCCCCGGCGCGCCCATGATGCCGAGCGCCGTGCTGAGCGGCAGCCGCTCGCCGTAGTGGGCCGGGTCGAGCCGGCGGTAGGCCGGGAAGACCATCGGGAAGATGCCGGTCTTCCACAGCTCCTCGGCCCCGTTGTGGACGACGTGGCTGCGCCAGCCACCGAAGCCCTGGACGAGGTCACCGACCCGGAAGGCCGCCTCCGGCCCGGCCTCCAGCACCTCCATGATCGAGTCGGCGCCCATGTGGTGGCCGATCGGCGTCTCCAGCGCCAGACCGTTCTGGTACGGGTCGACCGAGACGTACCTGGTGCGCAAGAGCATCTCGTCCGGCCGGAGCCTGATCTCGACCTCCTCGACCACCTTCTGGTAGATCCGGTTGACGTCCGGCACCCCGTCGAGGTGCTCGCGGACCACCCACTTCTCGATCTTCATACCAGGGCCCCTGTCGCGACGGTGCTGGTGGACGGAATCTCCTCGACCGGCCCGCTCTGCTGCTTCGGCGGCCGGCCGACGGGGAGGATCAGATGGGTCGGCGGCGGCGCGCTCAGGTCGATCTCGGCGTGGAAGTCCCGCCCGTCGTCCCGGCAGATGAACTGCACCACGTGCCGGCCGGCGGCGGCCGCCCGGATCAGGCCGCCGATGGTGGCCCAGACCCCGGAGAGGTAGAAGTCGGAGAGCCCGGGGAGCACCGGACCGTTCTTCTTGATCTCCTGCTCGACGGTCTCGCTGCCCTCGACGAACGGGTTCCAGCCCGGGAAGGTGCCGTCGTAGACGCCGGTGTAGCGGACCTGGGTGAGCGGGGTGGAGACGTCCGCCACCGAGACGGCGCCCTTGAAACCGGGGAAGCGCTCGTCCAGGAAGGAGACGATGCCGTTGCGGACCTTGCGCTTGGCCGCCATGTACTCCCGGCCGTGCTTGACCGGCAGGGTGTGCAGCTCCTCGCCGCGCCGCACCCGGGAGGACTGCTCGGGGCCGTCGTGCAGCTCCCGCCAGGGGTCGATGTCGGAGAAGTAGGTGGCGAACACCACCGTGGACTCCCGGGGTGCCAGCTCCGGGTAGTGCCGGGTGCGGAACTGCACGTTCATGCTCGGGCAGCGGATGCCGGTGAGTTCGGCGGCCTGCCGCTCGTCCAGGAGGTAGGTGGTGCACGGGTCGCCCTCCGGGAAGGGCCGGCGCAGGCCCAGGAAGAGCGCGACGTAGCCGGGCGACAGCTGGCCCGGTTCGTCGATCAGCGAGGTGTAGAGCCGGCGGTAGGTGTCGTTCAGGTAGCGGCCCTTGAGCAGCTTCATCACCGTCGTGTGGCCGTCGGCGGCGGAGACCACGATGTCGGCGCGGAACTCCCGCCCGTCGCTCAGCCGGACGCCCACCGCCCGGTCGTCCTCGACCAGGATCTCCTCGACCTTGGCGTTGTACGTCACCTCGCCGCCGAGCTTGCGGTAGCGCTGCTCGATCGACCGGGCCAGCGCGAGCGAGCCCCCCTCCGGCACCCCGGCCGCCTGGTTGGCGTGCGAGGCGAGCTGGAAGTAGAAGGGCAGCACCGGGAAGGCCGGGTGCTTCTCGTAGAGGATGAAGTTGAACGCCTCGCGCAGCAGCGGGTCGCGGAACCGCTGCGCGTAGTCGGTCATCAGGACGGTGATCGACTTCCGGATGGTGGTGAAGTACGGCAGGAACGAGGCCAGCATCCGCCAGCGCTCGACCCGGCCCATCAGCCCGACCGGCTTGAGGAACGGGTAGACCGCCAGGGCCTTGCGGAACGTCCGGATGCCGTCGCAGAACTCCCGGATCGGGGCCGCGTCGGCCGGCGAGATGCCCAGCAGGTGGGCCTCCAGCCGGTCGGGGTCGGAGTAGAAGTGCACCGCCCGGCCGTCCCGGCCGCGGACGATGTTGAACACGTCGAAGTGCCGCATCTCCTTGCCCTGGAGGGCGCCGAGCTCCAGCCAGATCTGGTACATCTCGTTGCCCGGGCCGTTGCCGAGCAGCCAGCTGATGCACCAGTCGAAGGTGAAGTCGCTGCGGTCCCAGCCGGTGCAGGAGCCACCGGGGATCTCGTGCATCTCGAAGACCTGGGTGCGGTACCCGTTCATCTGGGCATAGCAGCCGGTGGAGAGGCCGCCGAGGCCGCCACCCACGATGATCATCGTTTCTCGTCGGCGCCCCGCCGGCGGAGTTTGCCGTGCCAATTCCCTGGCCTTCCTCGTGGTCGTGCCGTTGCTGTCGCGCGTGTCGCTTGCCGTTGGCCGCTGTCGGGCGGAGTCGCTCACCAGGCGATCGGGAGCGCCTGCAGCCCGTTCACCATCGCGTCCGCCTTCCACCGCAGTTCGTCCTCGGGGACGGCCGGCCGCAGGCCGGGCAGCCGGTCCAGCACCGTCTCGATGGCCACCTGGAGCTCCAGCCGGGCCAGATGGGCGCCGATGCAGTAGTGCACGCCGTGCCCGAAGCCGATGTGCGGATTGGCCTGGCGGTCCAGGACGAGGCGCTCCGGCTCCTCGAAGACCTCCGGGTCGCGGTTGGCCGCGGCGGTGGCGATCATCACCGCGTCACCGGCCCGGATCGTCACCCCGCCCAGCTCGACGTCGGCCGTGGCGTAGCGGGGCAGGCTGAAGCCGGTGAGCAGCGGCACGTACCGCATCAGCTCCTCGACGGCCTTCGGGATCAGCTCGGGCTTCTCCCGCAGGCGCCGCAACTCCTCCGGGCTGTAGAGGAGTTGGTGGAAGAAGTTGCCGATCTGGTTGGTGGTGGAGACGAACCCGGCGATCAGCAGGTCGCAGGCGATCGAGAGCAGCTCGTCCTCGCTGATCAACTCCTGCTCACGGCAGGCCCGGACCAGGACGGTCAGCAGGTCCTCGCCGGGCTCGCGGCCGCGCAGGTCGAGCACGCCGGCCATGTACTCGATGAACGCCTGGCCGTCCACGGCGAGCACCTCGCCCGGGGTCACGGCGGAGAGCACCGTCTCCGCCCACGTCCAGAGCATCCGGTGGTCCTCGGCGGGGATGCCGAGCACCTCGCAGATGATCGTCGTCGGCATCGGGATCGCGAAGTCCTCGACCAGATCGGCCGGTTGACCGGCCGCCAGCATGCCGTCGACCAGCTCGTCGGCCAGCTCCCGGGCCCGGACCCGCAGCCGTTCGACCCGGCGCGCACTGAACTCCTTGGCCACCAGCGAGCGCAGCCGGGTGTGCTCCGGCGGCTCGGTGGAGAACAGACCGGCGCCGCTGCGGGCCACCGGACGCATCCGGGGCTGGTCGTGCCCCATGGCCTCGGCGAGGCTGAAGCGCGGGTCCGCCAGCACCGCCCGAACGTCCTCGTAACGGGTGACCAGCCACGCCCCGTCGCCGTAGGGCAACCGGATCCGGGGCAGCGGCTGCTCCCGCAACTCGGCGTAGCGGGGGTGGAGATCGAGGCCGCGCGCCTCGAACGGGTAGGACAGCGGCTGATGCTGCCTGAGCATGACGTGGTCCACCTCTCGTGTGGGACTGCCGGAACCACTGCTGGTACGAACGCCGCCGGTACCGCCCGGGCCACCGGGCCCGGGCACGACGACACGGGCCTCAGGACACATCGGCGGCCACCCCGGCGAGGATCTCCCTGGCCAGCCCGGCGTTGCGCGCGATGTACTCGTGGTCGAGCATCTCGGCGTGGGTGCCGAAGCCGCGGAACACCGCCGTGCCGGTGGCCGAACTGCCGTGCCAGGCACCGTTCTCGCCGGCCGCGTAGCGGTCCACCTTCACGTCGTCGGAGATCACGCTGACCGGCGCGGCGATCACCCCCAGGTTGGGCGTGCGGCTGCAGAACTGCAGGTAGTCCCTGGCCTGTTCGCGGGTCTCCTGGGCGACGATCTCCGAACCGGTGTGCCGCTGCAGGTGCTCGGCCAGCTCGTGCTCGAAGGCCTGGACGTGCTCGTCGCCGAGCGTGAAGGACTCCTGGATCCGGTGCGAGTCCATGATCACCACATTGGGCACCGCCCGGCCGCGCCGCTCCAGCTCCTTGGCCACCTCGAAGGCGAGGTTCCCGCCCAGCGAGTAGCCGAGCAGGGCGCACGGCCCGTCCGGCTGGATGGCGTCGATCAGATCGGCGTAGCAGACGATCTTGTCGTCCCCCGCGACGTAGTTGAACGCGACCATCCGGTACTCCGGCAGGTGCGCCGCGAACTGCCGGTAGACCAGACCGTGGCCACCGGCCGGCGGGAAGCAGAAGATCGTCTGCTGCTGCTCCTGGTTGAACCAGAGGTACGGCTGGGCGCCGTCGAGCCGACCGGTGATGATGTGCTCCAGCGTCCTGGCCATCCCGTGCAGGGTCGTGACCTTGAACAGCTGGCTGACCGGGATCCGGATGTTGAACTCGGCCTGCAAGCCGTGGATCAGCTCGATCAGCTTGATCGAGCTGCCCCCCGACTCGAAGAAGTCGTGCTCCAGGCCGAGCTCCTCGACGCCGAGCAGGGCCCGCCAGTGGTCGGCCATCCGGATCTCGTAGAGGGTGACCGGGGGTTCGACGACCCGGCCCTCGGCCTCTGCCCGGGGCTCGGGCAGCGCGGCGAGGTCCACCTTGCCGTTGGCGGTGAGCGGCAGCGCGGGCAGCTCCGCGAAGTACGTCGGGATCATGAAGGTCGGCAGATAGCCGGCCAGGTGGCGGCGGAGCTCCCGGCGGTCGAGCGTCCGGCCCGGGGCGGGGACGCAGTAGGCGCAGAGCACGTTCTCACCGCCGCGGTCGGGCCGGACGGTGACCACCGCCTGACCGAGCTCGGGCCACTCGGCGAGCTGGGTCTCGATCTCGCCGAGCTCGATCCGGTGGCCGCGCACCTTGATCTGGGAGTCGGCCCGGCCGAGCAGGTGCACCCCGCCCTCGGCGTCCCAGCGGGCCAGGTCGCCGGTGCGGTAGAGCCGGACCGGCTCGCTGCCGTCGGCCCCGCCGAGCGGCAGGGTGGCGAAGCGGCGCGCGGTCTGCTCCTCGTCACCGAGGTAGCCGAGGGCCACCCCGGAGCCCCCGATCCACAGCTCCCCCGGCACGCCGGGCGGGACGGGCCGACCGTGCCCGTTCAGCAGGTAGAAGGCGCTGTTCGGGAAGGGCCGGCCGATCGGGACCATCCGACTGGGCTCCAGGCCGTCGGCCGGACCCTCGAAGTAGGCGCTGTCGATGGTGGCCTCGGTGAGGCCGTAGGAGTTGATCAGGCGGGTCCGCGGCCCGCAGAGCGCGCGCAGCCGCTCGTACTCCTCCACCTTCCAGATGTCCGAGCCGACCACCAGCAGCCGCATGAAGTCCAGCCGGAGGCCGGACCGTTCGCAGTGGCCGACCACGGTACGGACCACCGCCGGCACGAACTCGCCGGCGTCCACCCGCTCGGTCCGCATCACCTCGTAGAGCCGTGCGGTGTTGAACAGCAGCTCCCGGCCGACCAGCACCAGGGTGGCGCCCGAGCAGAGCGCGCGGACGTAGTCCCCGGTGAAGACGTCGAAGGAGAGGCTGGCCATCTGGAGGTGGACCCGGGCGTCGGTGTCCAGCCGGTACTCGGCGCGCCAGGCCTGGTAGGCCGAGGAGAGGTTGCGGTGCGAGACCTGGACGGCCTTGGGCCGGCCGGTGGAACCGGAGGTGTAGACGACGTAGGCGGGGCTGTCGGGGTCGACCGGTTCGTCGATGGAACCGGCGGGCCCGCCCGGCTCGGCCTGTCCCGCGAGTTGGGCCTGTCCCGCGAGTTCGGCCGGCTCCGTGAGTTCGGCCGGCTCCGTGAGTTCGGCCGGTCCGACGATCCTGGCCGGCAGCCCGCCGAGCCGGTCCGGATCGCCGACCAGCAGACCGGCACCGGCCCGCTCGATCATGTCCGCCAGCCGGTCCGCCGGGTGGCTCGGGTCCAGCGGGAGGTAGGCCGCGCCGGTGCGCAGCACCGCCAACAGGGCGACCACCAGCTCCGGCGACTTGTCCAGGCAGAGCGCCACCACCGAGCCCGGCCCGGCGCCGAGTGCCCGCAGCCGGACCGCCGCGGCCCGGGAGCGCCGCTCCAGCTCGCCGTAGCTCAGCCGGGCGGTCGGGCCGGACTCCGCCGGAACCACCGCCGCCGGGGCGTCCGGGTCGGCGGCGGCGGCCCGCAGGATCAGCTCGTGCACCGGCTCCTCGTGGGGCACCCGCCGGTCGGCACCGCTCCACCGCTGGAGCACCCGGGCCCGCTCCGCGGCACCGAGCAGCTCCAACCCGGTGGCCGGCCGGTCGGCGCCCGCCGCCGTCAGCCCCTCCAGCAGGTGGCGGTAGTGCCCGGCCAGCCGGGCCATCGTCTCGGGCAGGAAGAGGTCGGTGTTGTACTTGAAGACGCAGTGGAAGCGACGCTCCGCCTCGTCCTCGTAGGCGGACAGCGTGAGGTCGAACTGCCCCTCTTCCTCCGGGAGTTCGATGTACTCCAGGTGGTAGCCGTACTTCTCGGTGGCCACCTTGTGGTGCAGCAGGATGAACATCGCCTGGAAGACCGCCGAGCGGCTCGGATCGTGCTGCAGCCCGAGCTTCTCCACCAGCAGCACGAACGGGTACTCCTGGTTGTCCAGCCCGCCCAGCACGGTGGTGCGCACCTGGGCCAGCAGCTCCGCGACCGTCGGCGCCCCGGCCAGCGAGACGTGCAGCGGCAGCGGGTTGACGAAGTAGCCGTAGACGGAGGCGAACTCCTCGTCGGTGCGACCGGTCACCGGGCTGCCGACGATGATGTCGTCCTGCCCCGCATAGGCGTGCAGCAGCAGGTAGTAGGCGCTGAGCAGCACCATGAAGACGGTGACGTTGTGCTCCCGGGCGAGCGTGTGCACCCGGGCACTGAGCTCCTCGTCCAGCACGAAGAACTCGGAGGCGCCGTTGTGGGTCTGCACCGCCGGGCGTGGCTTGTCGGTGGGCAGGCTGAGGATCGGCACCTCGGCGGGCAGGTGCGCGCGCCAGTAGTCGAGCATCCGCGGCGCCTCGCGGCCGGCCAGGAACTCGTTCTGCCGGTTGAGGAAGTCCAGGTAGCGGGCGGTGATCGGCGGCAGTTCGGGCGCCCGGCCCTGCCGCAGCCCCTCGTAGACGGCGAGCAGCTCCTCGATGAAGGTGAAGGTGGAGATCGCGTCCGAGATGATGTGGTGGACGGCCTTCATGATCACCCAGCGCTCCGGCCCGCGCTTGAACAGCCGGAACCGCACCAGCGGGTCGCGCTCCAGGTCGTACGGCTTGCGGTACTCACGGACGATCAGGTCGTGGACCTCGGACCACTCCAGGCCCTGGACGTCGAAGACCCCGAAGTCCGGCTCGACCTCGGCGCGGACCCGCTGGACGGCGTGCCCGCCGTCCAGCACGAAGTTGGCCCGCAGGCTGGGGTGGCGTCCGACCAGGGTCCGGAAGGCGGCGGCCATCAGCTCCGGCTCCAGCTCGACCCGGACCTCGACCGCGCCGCCGATGTTGTAGGCGAACCCGTCCGGATTGAGCTGCTTGAGGAACCAGAGCGCCTTCTGGTTCTGCGTCAGCGGGTGGTACGACTCGTCCTCGTACCGCTCGACCTCGGCCGCCGCGGCGCCGCCGCCCTCGTCCTCGATCAGCTCGGCCAGGCCGGTGTACAGCTGGGCGACCAGCTCGGCCACCGGCGCGTTGGAGAGCAGCGCCACCACCGGAAGGGCGGTACCGAGCTCGGTGTTGAGCCGGGCCCGCAGCTCCATCGCGAGCAGCGAGTCCAGGCCGAGCGCGCTCAGGCCGGTGCCGGGCTCGATCTGCGCCGCGGGCACCCGCAGCACCGTCGCGGCCGACGCGACGAAGCGCTCGGTGAGCAGCGCCCGGCGCTCCTCCTCGTCGGCCGCCCGCAGCGCCTCCAGCAGGCTGCTCTGCCGCGGCGCCGGGGCGTTCTCCCGGGCGGCCGCCGCCAGTGCGGCGACCAGCGGCGGCGGGGCCGGGTACCAGGAGAGGAAGACCGGCCAGTCGACCACGGTGGCGACCAGCAACTGGGCGCGGTCCTGCCCCAGGACCCGCTCCAGCACGGCCATCCCGCTCTCGGGCGCGAGCGAGCTCATCCCGCGGCTGTTGCGGTAGTGCTCGATCAGGCCGAGCTCCTCGATCATGCCGGTGGCCCAGGGCCCCCAGTCCAGACTGAGCGCGGGCAGGCCGAGTGCCCGGCGGTGGTGCGCCAGCGCGTCCAGGAAGGCGTTGCCGGCCGCGTAGTTGGTCTGGCCGGCGGTGGTCAGCAGCGAGGCGATCGAGGCGAACAGCACGAAGTGGTCGAGTGGCTCACCCGCCAGCTGCCGGTGCAGGGCGAAGGCTCCCAGCACCTTGGGGCCGTGCACCGCGTCGAACACCTCCCGGTCCAGCTCCGGCACCAGCGTGTCGCGGACCTGGCCGGCCAGGTGGAACACACCCCGGACGGGCGGCGAATCCAGCGCCCGGTACGCGGCGAGCCAGTCCGCGAGCGCGCGTTCGTCGGTGATGTCCAGCGGCACCGGGAGGGGCTGGGCACCGAGCGCCTCCAGCTCGCGCAGAAAGGCGGTGTTGCGGCCGGCGGGGCTCTCCGGGTCGAGCCCGCGCCACTGCTCGCGCGGGGGCACCGGGCTGCGGCCGACCAGGATCAGCCGGCGGGCCCCCCGGCGGACCAGGGTGCGGCAGAGCAGCCGGCCGAGCGCGCCGAACGCACCGGTCACCAGATAGCTGCCGTCCGCCCGCAGGCTGGGCGGCAGCGGCCCGGTCAGGCCCTCGGCCGGGCGCAGCCGGTTGGTCAGCCGGCGCCCGGCCCGCAACGCGATCTCGTCCTCGTCGGCCAGCGCGAACTCGCGCAGCAGCGCGGCCGCCTCCTCGGCCGCCGGGCCGGCCGGGCCGAGGTCGATCAGCTTGCCGGGGTGGCCGGGCAGCTCCTGGTGGCGCAGCACCCGGCCGATCCCCCAGGCGGGCGCGCCGAGCGGCTCGACCGGCTCGCCGGGGGCGGTGGCCTGGGCGGCCCGGGTGACGATGTGCAGCCTGCTGTCGGGCAGTTCGGCGCCGAGCAGGGCGGCCAAGGCGATCAGGCTGTACGCGCCGGTGCCGGTGTGGCCGGCCACGGTGGCGTGATCGGCGCCCGCCAGCGCGGGCCGGTCGAGGTTCCAGAGGTGGACCACCGCGGCCGGGTCGGGCACCCCGGCGGCCCGCCGGTCGGCCAGCAGCCGGCCGAGGTCCGCGGCGGAGCCGGGCTCGACGGTGGACTCGCCCCCGTCGGCGGCGAGCCGGTAGCCGCTGCCCGGACGCACCAGGTGGCAGCTGCCGCCCCGCCCGGCGATCCGCGCGGCCAGCTCCTCGGCGACACCCTGGCCGTCGGCGAACAGCAGCCAGTGGTCGGGGTGTTCGGCCAGCAGGTCGGGGGTGTCCGCCGCGTGCGGCAAGGCCGACCAGGAGGGCTCGACGAGCCAGCCGTCGATGGTGGCGAGGCCGACGGCGGTGGAGGCCTTCTCCACGTCGGCGGCCCGGAAGCCGGTGATCCCGCCGAGCGGGGCGCCGTTCCGGTCGTAGACGGCGATGTCCCCGACGATCTCGTTCCCGTCCTCGCGGGTCACGGTGGCGTGCACCCAGAGCGGCTGCTCACCGACCGCCTCCAGGCGGACCTCCTCGATGGCGAGCGGCAGCTTGATGCCGGTGCCCGCCGGGCCCTCGTCCAGGAGCTGCGGCGTCAGCAGGGTCTGGAAGAAGGCGTCCATCAGCACCGGGTGCACCTGGTGCCCGGCGCCCTGCCCGGCGATGGCCGCGGTCGGCCGGACCGCGGCCAGCGCCTCGCCCGGGGCGATCCAGACCTCGTCGATGCCCTGGAACGCCGGGCCGTAGTGGTAGCCGAGGCCGGCCAGCGCGGTGTAGCAGTCGGGGCCGGCCAGGTGGCGGGCGGCGCGGCCGCGGATCCGCTCGGCGTCCAGCCGGTGGCCGGGCCGCCGGCGCTGGCCGGGGCGGACGGTACCGACGGCGTGCACGGTGCGCTCGGGACCGCCGGCGCCGTCGGCGGGGCCGGCCGTGCCGGTGCTGATGGTGAACGAGCCGTTCTCGGCGGAGAGCGTGAGCCGGACGGCCCGGCTCTCCTCGTCGGGCAGGAAGAGCGCCTTGCGCAGCTCGACGTCGGCCAGCGCGGCGTCGGCGCCGCCGGTCAGCGCACGGACCGCCTGGACGGCCATCTCCAGGTACCCGGCGGCGGGGAACAGCACCTGCCCCTGGATCCGGTGGTCCTCCAGGTAGGGCAGCGCCTCGGCGTCCAACCGGGCCTCCCAGGCGGGCTCGGCACCGGCGAGACGGCGGCCGAGCAGCGGGTGGTCCAGCCGGCCCCGGCGGACCTGCTCCACCGGCCGGGGCTCGACCCAGTGCCGGTCCCGCTTGAACGGGTAGCGCGGCAGCGGCACCGGGCGACCGGCGGGCTGCAGCACCGACCAGTCGACCTCGACGCCGAGGTTGTGCAGGGCGGCCAGCGAGGCGGTGAAGGTGGTCCGCTCGTCCTCCTGACGGCGGATCGACGGCAGGGTGCGGACCTCGGGGCGGTCGGCCCCGCCGGGGCGGGCCTCCAGCGTCTCCTGGATCGAGCGGCCCAGCACCGGATGCGGCCCGACCTCCAGGAAGAGGCTGTACCCGTCGTCCCCGAGCCGCCGCACGGCCTGCTGGAAGCGGACGCTGTCCCGGACGTTGTGCCACCAGTAGGAGGCGTCCAGCTCGGTGCCGTGCGCGGTGCCCTCCCGGCCGGTGAGGTAGAGCGGCACCTGGGCGGGGCGGGCCTTGAGGTCGGCGAGCGACTCCAGCAGCTCGTCCTTGATCAACTCCATCCGGGCGCTGTGGTACGGCACCTCGACGGTCAGCGACCGGGCGAAGACCTGCTCGGCGGTGAGCACGGCGGCCAGCTCGGCGAGCACCGTCTCGTCCCCGGCGAGGGTGAGCGAGGTCGGACTGTTGATCGCGGCCACCGACACCGCGTCGCCGTACGGGCGGATCCGGCGGACCGCCTCGGCCTCGGTGAGGGCGACGGCGAGCATGCCGCCGGTGCCGGCCAGCTTCTGCTGGAGCCGGCTCCGGTGCACCACCACCTTGACCGCGTCGGCCAGGTCGTAGACGCCGGCCTCGTGGAAGGCGGCGACCTCGCCGGTGCTGTGGCCGACCACGGCGTCCGGACGCACCCCGCGACTGCGCCAGAGGGCGGCGAGGCCGACCTGCACGGCGAAGTTGGCCGGCTGGGCGAGCCAGGTCTCGGCCATCCGGGAGTGCGCCTCGTCGGCGGCCAGTTCGTCGGTCAGCGACCAGCCGGTGAGTGCGGCCAGGTGCTCGGAGCAGCGCTCCACGGCCTCGCGGTAGACCGGCTCGGTCGCGAAGAGCCGGCGGCCCATCCCCCACCACTGCGGCCCCATGCCGGTGAAGACCCAGGCCAGCCGGCGGTGCCGGGCCTCGCGTCGTTGACCGGTCAGCACCCGGGGGTGCGGTTCGCCGCGCAGATAGGCGGTGAGTGCCTCGTCCAGCGACTCGCGCGAGTCGTAGACCACCGAGAGCCTGGCGTCGAGGTGCTGACGGCGGTGGGCCAGGGTGTGGCCGAGGTCGGCCGTCCCGGCGGGGGTGCCACCGCGCGCCCCGGTCAGCTCGCCCTGGATCCCGGCGGCCAGCTCGGGCAGCGCGGCGGCGTCCCGGGCGGTCAGCGGGAGGACGGTGGGCCCGCTCGCCGAGACGGACGGCTCCCCGGCGGGCGCCGGCTCGGGCACCGGCTCGGGCGCTGCCTCCAGCAGCACGTGGGCGTTGGTGCCCCCGAACCCGAAGGAGTTCACCCCGGCCCGGGCCGGCCCCTGGTGGGCGGGCCAGGGGGTCAGCTCGGTCGGGATCTCGAACGGCAGGGTGGCCGGGTCGATCGCCGGGTTGAGCCGCTCCAGGTTGATGTGCGGCGGGATGAGCCGGTGCTTCAACGCCAGCGCGGACTTGATCAGCCCGGCCAGGCCGGAGGCGGATTCGGTGTGCCCGATGTTGGTCTTGACCGAGCCGACGTAGCACTTGTCGCCGGGGCGGCGGCCGACCGCCAGCGCCCGTGCCAGGGCGTTCGCCTCGATCGGGTCCCCCACCGGGGTGGAGGTGCCGTGCGCCTCGACGTACTGGAGGGTGCCGGGTGTGATGCCCGCCTCGGCGCAGACCCGCTCGATCAGGGCGACCTGGGCGTCCGCGTTGGGCACCGTGATCCCGTTGGTGCGGCCGTCCTGGTTGACCCCGCTGCCGATGATGACGGCGTGGATCGGGTCCCCGTCGCGCCGGGCGTCGGAGAGCCGCTTGAGCGCGACGACCGCGACGCCCTCGGCGCGGACGTACCCGTCGGCCGAGGCGTCGAAGGTGCGCGAGCGCCCCTCCGGGGAGAGGAAGCCGCCCTTGGTCTCGGCGATGGTGTACTGCGGCGCGATGTGCAACAGGGTGCCGCCGGCCAGCGCCAGGTCGGTCTCGCCCCGCAGCAGGCTCTGGGCGGCGAGGTGGACGGCGACCAACGAGGAGCTGCAGGCGGTGTCGAGGGAGACACTGGGCCCCCGGAAGTCGAAGCAGTGCGAGATCCGGTTCGACACCATCGTCATCATGGTGCCGGTGGCGGTGTGCGCGGCCAGGGTCTCGAAGGAGAGGTCCGAGAACTGGACGATCTTGTAGTCCAGGGTGAACGCGCCCACGTAGACGCCGACGTCACGCCCCGCCAGCTCGCCCGGCTTCTGCCCGCCGTCCTCCAGGGCCTCCCAGGCCACCTCCAGCAGCTTCCGCTGCTGCGGGTCCATGTGGTCGGCCTCCCGGCCGCTGATCCCGAAGAACGCCGGGTCGAACTCGTCGAAGCCGTCGATGTAGCCGCCCCGGCCGCCGACCAGCCGGCCGGGCTTGGCCTTGTCCCGGCTGCCCAGGGTGGCCACGTCGTACCGGCTGCGCGGAGTCGGCGTGATGCAGTCCTTGCCGTCGACCAGGTTTTGCCAGAACGACCGGTGGTCGCCGGCGCCGCCCGGGAACCGACAGCCGATCCCGATGATCGCGATCTTCTCCGGACCACCGGCGGGCTCGGCAGCGAGCGGACCGGCACCGGTCGGGGCGGAGAGGGCGGCGGCGGTAGCGGCGGGGGCGGCGGGGGCGGTAGCGGTCGCAGCGGGAGCGGGGGCGTAGAGGGTGTCGGAGGCGGTCGACGCATCAGTCGATACGGCAGAGGGATCGGGGAGCGCGGCGGAGCATGAATCCGTCATGGTCGAGTCCTTGTGTCGCTGCGTTCGCGCGCGCGGCACGGGCGTGGGAGCACCGCACGGGCATGGGGACGGCGGCTGCGGACCGGATCCGGGCAGGCCGGAGACCGGACCGGCCGAAGGGGGACAGGCCGAGGGCCGGAGAGTGAGCGGACAGATGGGCGGCGGCAGCGCGGGACGGCGCCGCCGGAACGCTTTCGGAATCGCGGAGGAGGGCAGACGTCGGAAGCCACGAACGGAAGGTCGGATCGAAGCTCGGGGGGGGAAGCTCGGGGGATCCCGGGGCAATCCCGGACGTCAGACCGGGGAGTCGTCGGCGGGCACCGGCCTTCGCCAAGGCTGGAGATGACTGGCGATCACCTCGCGCGTCCGGGGGAAGTCGGACGGGTGCCGCAGCCCCACCGCGGCCGGCCGGCGGCCCGGCTGCCAGGTGAAGCTCCCGAAGGCGTGGTCCCAGATCGAGAGGTCGGACCCGTAGTGCCCGGCCTCCGCCAGATCGACGCTGTGGTGCAGCCGGTGCTGCTCCGGGCCCGCGAAGACATGGTTGAGCGCACCGATCCGGACATCGACATTGGCGTGCACGAAGTAGCCCTGGGCGACCACGAACAGGCCCACGACAAACACCGAATCGACCGAGAACCCCGCCAGCGCGAGCGAGAGCTGGACCGCCCCCTGGGTGAGCACCACATCGACGATGTGATTGACCCCGTTATTGGCGACGTTGACCTTGTCCGGCACGTGGTGCACTCCGTGCAGCCGCCAGAGCCATCGATTGACGTGGCTCCACCGGTGCATCAGGTAGTTCGCCAACGAGCCGAGCAGCAGCGCCGCCGGGATCTCCACCTGGAGCGGCAACGCCGGATGCAACGGCGCCGCCCACCCGACCACGGCCGACACCGGCATCTGCGACAGTGCTCCACCGATCATCGTCAGCACGAAGTAGGTCCCGTACCAGCCCCACTCGCCGCCGCTCGGCCGCCATGTGGATTCGTACGGAATCAACCATTCCAGAACCGTCAGATAGCCGATCGTTCCGATCAGGAAGAACTGGCTCACGCGACCGAGATCCCAGCGCCAGCGCAAGGCCGCCGTCGCTATCGACACCAGCGCGACCAAGAGGAACGGGTAGGCGACGTGACGCAGCACGGAGCGCAGCTGCTCGCCCATGGCCACCCCCTTCGCGATCCACCATCGAACGATCACCGAAAGCATTCGTTCCAATACTAACGGTGGCCGGAAGGGGATGCGAGGCATTTTTGAAAAGAATCACAAGCCACGCTATTTGTCAGATAATAAGTGGTCAAACAATCTCTCTAAGGCTGCCCCCATTTCGCGAGGAATTCTCATCATCACATCACGCGACCTGCAGCTGTCCTTCCCGTGCCCACCGCCCCTCGGACCAGCCCGAGGCCCGGCGCGCCCCGGCGGGCGTCGCCGGGCCGGGCCCGCCCCTACCCGAGCCGCGCCGGCAGGTTCCGACCGGCGATGAACGCGCTGATCGCCGAATGCACCGACAGTGAGTGGTCGTTGAGGAAGAAGTGCCCACCCGCGAAGGTCCGCACCGAGCAGCCCTCGGTGGTGTGCCCGGCCCAGGCCGCCGCCTCCGCAGCGGTGACCTGCGGATCCGCGTCCCCGGTCAGCACCAGGAGGGGCAGACCGACCCGATCCCGGCCGGGACGGCTGCGATACGTCTCGGCGGCCTTGTAGTCACTGCGGATCGACGGCAGCACCATCTCCAGGAGTTCCGGGTCCCGCAGCATCAGCGGATCCGTCCCGCTCAACCGCTCCACGTCCCGGATCAGCGTCCGGTCGTCCGCCCGGTGGACGTCCTGCGCCGGGTCCCGCGGCCGCGACGGCGCCCGCCGCCCGGAGACCACCACCCCCCGCAGCGCGATCCCGGCCCGCTCCATCCGGACCGCCACCTCGAACGCCACCGACGCCCCGAGACTGTGCCCGAACAACGTGAACGGCCGGTCCGCCCACGGCAACAGCTCCCGCACCACCTGGTCCGCGAGCTCGTGCACGTCCTCGACGCAGGCCTCCCCCGCCCGGTCCTGCCGCCCGGGGTACTGCACCGCGAGCACGTCCACCGACGTGGGCATCGCCCGCGCCACCGGCAGGAAGTACCCCGCCGAACCCCCGGCATGGGGAAAACAGACCAACTGCGCCGGCGCGGCGGGCGCCGGCTGGAACCGCCGGATCCAGAGACTGCTCCGCTCCGGCGCCGCTGCGTACCGTGGCATTCCCATCCCCTCCCCCTCCCCGGGGCCACCCACGACGGCCCACCCGGCTGCCATTCAAGCCCCGCCACGCCCCCGCGACCAGATGCCAGCCCCCCTTCAAGCCCCCCACCCCACCCCTACCCACCCTGATGCGTCGGCACATCACGACCCCTGAGTACCAGTCAGCACTGTGGGCGGAGGCTGCACGGACCTACAGCCAGCAGGGCAGACTGGCCGAGGGATACAAAGCGCTCAGGATCGCGGAGAGCTGTGCCTCGGAGGACATCCGCCGACGGCCCAGCGTGCTTGAGCTGGCCGGTGACATGGCCGCTCGCGACCGGCGCGGCGCCGTCCCGGAGCTTCGCCGTTTCTGCCAGGAGTTGGGAGTCCAGGTTTGACCGAGCACCGCGAGCCGTTCCTCTACGTCGTCGTCTGCGCGTCGGGCATCGCCGACGGAGTGGGCGAACTGATCACCGCTGCCCATTCCGAGGGCTGGGGAGTCGGCGTGATCGCGACCCCGAACGGACTCGGGTTCATAGACCAGGAAGCCATCGAAGCCCAGACCGGCTACCCGATCCGCTCCGCCTGGCGCACACCGAGCATCCCCCCGCCACTGCCCCCGGCCGACGCCATCGCCGTCGCCCCGGCCACGTTCAACACCATCAACAAGTGGGCCGCCGGTATCTCCGACACCCTCGCGCTCGGCATCCTTTGCGAGGCCTACGGACTCGGCATCCCCGTGGCCGTCCAGCCCTACGTCAACTCCGCCCAGGCTGCCCACCCGGCGTACGGGGAGAGCCTGGCCCGGCTTCGGTCGATGGGCGTCCTGATCGGCGACTACGTCCCCCACAAGCCCAAGGCTGGCGGGGGCCGCGACAAGTACAACTGGACCCACGTCCTCGACCTGCTCCGCCCCGTGGCGGCCTCAGCGGCGGAGAGGGATTAGCCGATGCACCCGGCTTCAGACGGACGGCCAGGTATCGCTGCCGCGATCGTGATCCGAGAGGGTCGGGTGCTGATGGTCCGGCGCCGAGTCAGCGAGGGCCAGCTCTCGTGGCAGTTCCCGGCAGGCAAGATCGAGCCCGGCGAGTCTCCCGACGAAGCGGCCGTCCGCGAGACCGCGGAGGAGACGGGGCTGAACGTGGCCGCCGTCAAGGTACTCGGCGAACGCGTCCACCCGGAGACCGGCCGGTGGATGTCGTACACGGCCTGCGAAATCGTCACCGGAACCGCCGCCGTCGGTGACCCACGAGAACTGGACGCACTGGCGTGGGTGGCGCTTGCGGAGATCCCCGAATACGCGCCGTACGGGGTCTTCGAGCCAGTGCAGGCATACCTGGACACCGCACTCAAGGCCTGAGAGAACACGCTGCGGGCGAGGATCGCGGCCGAAGCCGAGAAGGCTGCGAAGGAGACGAAGCTCAAGGCCGCCAAGGCCAAGGGCCGACCCGGGATCAACGCCGGCGCCCGCGCAAGCGATCTCGTGACGCATCGCCGAAACCTGCCCGAGCGCCAGGGAACGACAAAAGGCCCAGGTCATGGACTACATGACCTGGGCCTTCTCGGAGCCGCCTTCGGGATTCGAACCCGAGACCTACGCATTACGAGGCCGTCACGGATCGTGCCCAGCAGTGACAGTTAGTGTCCGCGAGTCCCATAATTTTCCTGGTCAGAGCGTTATCGGTTGCCGGCCGGTCCCAACGAGCGGCCATCTGTCCCAGGAGTACCGGAACGTCCCGGGCACTTTTGGGCACCCCCAGCCCGATGGGATTCATCCGCTCCAGCTTCGACGACCCCGGACTACCATCGTTACCCTCAGCAACTATCTCCGACGTCGCGATGCCGGACCGGCCCCAAGGGTCACCTGCAGAAGCCCCCACGGACCGCTGCGCCTCCAGGCCCAGACCGACTGCCCCGCCGGTTGAAGTGGCCTGCCGTTGGCCGAGGTCGTGACCATCGTGAAGGGCTCGATATCCCACACTTGCCGCTGCCGGAACCGCCGAACCGGCAACCGTCACCAACTGCACCGCAGATCCGTAGTCTGGCCATTCTGCTGCGGCCAGACTACGGCGTTGCAGTCGTGTGAGAAATTTGGTTCCCCTGAAGGGCCTGTGCAGGTAGCGGAGCCGGTCTGACTGACTGTTCGGCAAGTTTGCGGTAGGCGGTCTTTGTGATCGCGCGCCATGTGAAGTAGAAACCTGTAGTAGCCAGCGCTCCGGTGACCGTCGCAAGAATGACGAGCAGTGGACGACTCTCGAGGCGGTAACGTAGCAGCGCAGCGTCGGTTGCAAGAGTCAGCAGGATGCTGTTGACGACCCATCCCCGGCAGATCCGCATGCGAGAGCGTGCGTAGTCGGCCCGAGCCGCTAGTGCAGGTTCTTTCGCCAGCATAAGCCTGGCCTGAGCGTAGGCACGGTCTGTTGTGAACGAAACCACGCGCAGGCGCCGCCTGACGGGGGCAAGGGCGCTGTCCGCGGCGCGGTCGACGACGATGCCGAGTGCGTAGGCAGCGGCGAGCGCTGCCCCGGCGGCCAGACTATTACTGGCAACGGGTACAACCTTGGCCGTGTTGTGAGGGCCGGCTGCGGCTGCGGCAAGGACGGCGATCCCACTGAGGAATCCGATGCCGACAACGAGGACCTCGATAAACATTGAGGTTGCAGCGACCAGGGATGGTGGTTCGGGTTGTGCTGCAGTCACAGGGCTGTCCCCCAGATCTTTGCCATGTCTTTGAGCATGCTATCGGGCAGAGCATCCTCCCAGGTGCCCTGGAGTAGGAAGCTGGCGTTGGCGAGCCTCTCGAATATGATCAAGCTTTCGGGTTGGCTCGCCAGCATGTATCGCCCCTCGCCGAGGAAGTGTTCGCTGGTCGGGCCATAGTCCTGATAGGCGCGTTGAAGGCGGTCTCGCCATTCCTCGGCGAACTGCACCAGCTGGTCGCAGTAACCGACGTCGTCCTCGATCGCCTCCAGCAGGACATCAACTACCTCTTCGGAGAGGCCTCTGTTGTAGGGGTGGTCGGTGAAGGTGCGGTAGATGCGCTCAGCTTCGGCCAAGAGTCGGTTACTGCGGGTGAAGTCAGGGTGCTCAGTCAACAGCTTGACCCCCCGTTCGACCTCCGAGTCGTACAGCTCTACCAGGGCGATCAGACGATACAGCGAGCGTCTGACATCGCCGGGGATGTCGGAGGCCCCGGACTTGTACATCAGCGAGTGGGACATCCGCGCCCAGAGGTCTTCCGCCTCGGTACGGATCTGCACCTCGCACTCGTACGGGTTGCCGTCCGGATCCTCCTCTTCCCCGAAGGAGCGCACTTGAACGTGGAGTCGGGCGTACTCCAGTCGCTCTTCGCGACCGGGGGTAGCGCGGCCGTCTTTGACTCGTTCGACGACAAGGGACTGCCGGACCAGGTCCAGGGCTTGATCGAGCAGTCCAGAGTGCTGAACCACGATGCGAATGCCTGCTTTGTCGTGAATCTGAACCCAGGGATCCTCGTATCCCTTGTGGTATGCCTTCTTGACGAAGCTACTGACGTCCTTGGCACGGTGGGAGATCTGACAGCTGAGATGACGGCGGGCGGCACGGCGACGGAGGTGCTCCGCCGTGAGGCGGGCAACCTGGTCTATTCGGGGCAATTCGCTCTTGTAACGATGAAAAGCTTCATTCGTCGTCAATGGCACAGTCGTCGGCGCTATCCCCGTCAGGCACCGGCTTGGGGCTCACCCTTGGTGTCGCCCTTCTTTGAAGGGCGACCACCAGAGGCGAAACTGCTCGTTGAGGTCACGGTTCCGGTCACGGTGACACTGGTGTGGCCGCCACCCAGGTCCTCGATGGCGATCGTCTCGCCTACGGCATCGAGCGGAGCGACGAGAAAGACTCCGTTAGCGAACTCCACACGCACCTTGCTCAGGCGAGTGTCAATGAGCTCTGTGTCCTTGTCAAACGTGGCCCGGGCAGGCAGGCCCTGCTCCCTGAGGAAGCATGCGAAGTCCTCACGGTGGGGGAGCTTGAGGTGCGTGTTGATGAACACGGCAGGATTCAGCGTCATGGCAGTGCTCTGCAATTCGACGAGCACTGCCATGAGGTACTGGACACGAGTGTCGGGGTCAGTGATGCGACTGTTGATCCAGCCGACCGCAGCATCGTGGAAACGGCGGGTGATCTCGCGGGGTTCGTCCTTGTGCCGGCACCCCAGGAACTTCTTCAGGAAGAACGCCGCCAGGGCCTTCCCAGTCATCTGCTTGTCGGCAGCCCAGCCTTCCAGTCCGTCTTCACCGATGCCTTCCTCGGAGAACAGAGCCACCTTGTAGACACGAGATGCCTCGGTGAACAGGAGGTTAGCGAAATACTCGACGCTAAAGGTCCGTCGACCATCGCCGGTGACGATCTGGTTGGCCTGCATTCCGGTTTCCTGCTCAAGCTTGACCATGAGCAGAGCCTTGTGGCCGTCGAGCCGCGCGGAGGCGACGAGCAGCAACCCTGCAGGGCTAACTCCAGACTGGCTATTGCGGAGCAAATAGGCGACCTCGCCGGAGACCTCGACAAGGTCCATCCGGTCTTCGAGGAAGTCCTGTACATATTCAGGAAGCTTCGACTTGGCTTCGGGGTCCTCAACCACTTCGCGGCCCAGGCGGGCCATGACGTCGCGAAGCTTCCCCTGTAGCTCCGTGCGGACCGTTCCGGTCAGCTCGCACACGGTGTCACTGAGCTGTATCCCAGCCTCCACCGGGTCCGTCTTGCGGCTGCGCGGCACCAAGTGCACGATCGCCTCATCGATCACAAGGTCACCGAAGTCGTTGCGCATTCCCACCCCACACGTACTCGGACTGAGTCCCAGTCATGAATGCCTTGCAGCGCCTGGCAGTCCGCGAGGGCCACTGGGGCACCCCGATCAGCGGCCGATGCGCACGGCGGGCAGTGGCGCTGGCCCTGCTCGCGTCACTCCCATGGTCATCGTAGCGGAACGTACAGGGAAGTCTCTGTGAGTAGCGACGATAGCCAGGCAACGGTACCTGCCGTGAAGTAGTGACGGCTCGCCCGCGGAACGGCGCGGCGGCGGCCAGGCTCCCGATCACACTCAGCAGCGCACCCCCGAGCCTTGGCTTTCACGGTTCGGCGATGACCCGGGCGACTGTCCTCATGGGAATACGCTCTTGCTCCAGCCGTAGATGCAGCCCGTATGCGCCAGACCGCAGATCTCCCTCGAGCTCCTCCTCGTCTGGCGTGAGGTGCATCGGCTGCTCTGCCGTCTGAGCCTTCTCTTCGCCCCAGTGCGCCTTATGGGTAAGCAATGTGCTGCGATCCATCAGGAGCGAACGGGTGTGAGGGAAGTGGCGCCGGACCTGGCTGAGGATGGCGAAGCCGTGGGTGTCGATGTCGCCCCAGTAGCGCAGATCGATGCTGACGAGCCAGGGCAGATACCGCAGCAGCGCGGCGGCGTAGCCGGCTCCGAGGATGGCCATGGCGCCGGGAACGTCGGGGAGTGACAGGTAGGTGATCTCGTTCTCGAGGACGAAGACCGTGCGGATGCCCGGAGGCGGGACAGTGAACTCGTTTGCACGGACAGTGACTTCGCTGAACGGCCCCAGCTGGTTGCCGAGGTAGCGCAGGCGTACGTAGGGCGGCTTGGCGAGAAGGCTGTAGCGTGCGGCGAAGTCCGTCTTGGTGGTACCGGTGTGGATGCGGTCGGCGGGCAAGGCGTGTTCGAGGACCTCGCCGAGGATGCCTTTGTTGGTCTCGATGAACTTGGTGTCGACGCCGGGTACATCGACCTGTCGCAGGTAGATCGGGCCGGTGTCGTGGTCCCTGATCCAGCGCACGGTGTCGACGAGTTGCTGCCACTGGGCGTGGGCGTGGAGCACCTTCATCGGATGAGAGACCATTCACTGGGCGAGGTCGGGATCCTGCTCGGTAGTGCGGGAGTAGAGGGTGTCGAACAGGTCGACCTGGGTAGCGAGGCCGAGGATGGCCCACAGGTCTTCGCGGGTCTCGACCCAGGCGCGGTCGGGAACGGTGTTCGAAGGGGTGTTGTTGCGGCCTCCGATGGTCTTGGTCTGGATCCGCAGGTGGGGGTGTTGGTCGGCTGTCCAGGACTGGGCCCATACCCGGGCCTGGTCGTAGTGCCGGCTTACGTCGGCCGCGGCTGGGCCTTTGAGCAGAATGCTGATGGGCTCGAAGGGGAGGCCCTGGGCGGCGGCTGCGAGGTGCTGCTCAGTGGTCCACTTACGGCGGGGATGACACTGTGGGACGCGGATGTGCGAAGGGGGACTGGGCGAGTACTCGACTCGACTCGCTCTGTCCTGTGGTGGCCGAGCACGTGCGAGCGCAGGTCGCGTTCCTTCGCCTCGGCGCCAGCGGCCTTGTTGTAGGCGATCTTGTTGGCCGAGAGGAGCAGGGTGGTCATCGCGTCCACCAGTGTGGACTTGCCGGACCCGACGCCACCGGTCAGCAGGGCACTGCGGCCGTCGACGCCGAAAGCCCAGATGGTGCGGTGGAACGTACTCCAGTTCAGCACCTCGATGCGGGCCAGCCTGAAACCCGGTCCGACACCGAGTGGGCCGTCGACCGGGCCTGTCTACTGCGGGATGAGGGACGCGTCCTGGATGATGCTCATTCGTCGTCCTTTGGCGTCTTGGCGTCGCGGTAGGTGGACAGCAGGTCGTTGAAGTCGTTGAGGGCCTGGGCGTCGACGAGGGCCTTGATGTGCCGTCGAACTTCGTACAGGCCGGCCTGCTTGGTCTGACGAAGCATCTTCAGCTCGCACAGCCTCTTGATGTGGGTGTCGATCTGGTCGACCAGCCGTGCTTCGTTAGTGCGCGTGGGCTGGAAACCCCGGACCATGTCGACGAGTTCGTCGTGGGAGAGCAGCAGCCGGGTGTCACCCGAGGTTGCGTCGCTCTCCGCGAGGCGCGCGCGCAAGAGGACCAGCATCAGACTGACGGGGAAGGACAGGCTGCGGCGCGTCACCAGCCGCGGCACCGTCACGCCGTCGTCCCGAGCCTCCGGATCGAGCTGGCGGGCGTAGGCGTAGCCCTCGGCCAAGTCGACCACGACATCCAGGCCCATCACGCGAAGGTAGTCGCCGATCGCTGTCTGATGGGCAATGATCTGCTCCCAGACCGCCGGAATGTCGCTCTGGTAGAGCACACCCGCCTTCAGCAGCTGCACGACGGGAACAGAGAGCGCCTCGCTCACGCTTGCTCCACCTCTCCGACGGCCGTGCCGCCCTCGTTGAACACGAACGTCACCTGCGGAACCGTGGCCACGGTGTGCCCCGATTCGTCGACGCGCTCGTACACGAGCTCGTTGTTGTGGTCGTGGTCGATCACGACGTCCAGGCCGGGCCGTCGCAGTTGGAAGTACGTCAGCAGTTCGGCGAGTCCGAGCATCAGCGGATGACGGTCAAGGACCGTCGCCAGGCTCGCCTGTCCACTCGGGCTCTCTTCGAGCAGCGCCAGTACCTGCCCGGCCAAAGTCCCTTCGTCCACGTTCATCCCGGAGAACAGCTCCGAGACGTCCGCATCCGCCTCGCCGGCCGAGTCGTCCGCCGTGCTGTCCAGCTTCACTCGCTGGATCGGCATGTACAGGGGCCGCTCCATCGGCAGGACCAGGTCCACCTTCGGGACTTCCTGTTCGATGCCCGGAAGGTCATGCCACGCGTCCAGCGCCGCGATGTGACGTTGAATAGAACGTGCGAGGACGACAACCCGGCGATCCTCCGCCCGTCCGCGGTCAATCAGGAACCGCGGCAGCTGCTCGGTGAGCTGACGGACCGTGTCCTGGGTACTTCCGGCAGCTGCAGCCAGGCGAGCGGAACTTTCAGAAGGTTATTGTTGGTGTTGCCGTCCAGCTGCGGCAGCTGGTTCACCTGCGTAAGAAGCTTCATCGGCTCCTCCTGCCGGCGCGGCGGCAGGAGGTAGTCGAAGAATGCCTGAAAGCTCTGGCCCTGGTCGGACTCGGCGATCATCTCGCAGTCCATGAGGAAGGAGGCCAGCAGCTCGCCGTTACCTCCCTCGGCGGTCGCGACATCCTGGCGGAAGCGCCGGTCCAGTTCCCGAAGGTTCGCCTCGACCTCGCGGAAGTCCCGGAGCAGGTCGAGTGCCATCCCTTCGACCTGCTGGTACCGGTCCAGCAGGGCCACCGGCGACAACACCTCAAGCTCGCCTGCCCGAAGCCGCGCGATCTGGGCGTCAATCTCATCCCGTTCGCGACTGAGCTCGTCGATCCGCGCCTGCGGATCCGTCTCGGTACCGAAGGCCATCTGCCGCAGCAGATCGACGATCGTGCCAAGCCGCGACTCAGTGCTGATGAAGGACCGTGCCGGCGGGGCTCGGACCCATGCAACCGCCTTCTCCAGCGCGCTCGTCGCGTCGAAGTGCGGCTCGCCTTCGCCGGGCGGGTAGTACTTCCGTAGCCAGCCGTTATTGGTCCACTCCGTCAGGTACTCCGAAGCTGGCCGGGGGAAAGGACCCAGATCCCGCTCATTCAGGTCATACAGCTGATCGTCGAGACGGGAAACCAGGACTGCCTCTGCCACTCCGCGCTCGTTCTCGTCGACGAACACCGCCCCACAGAAGGTCAGAACCAACGGCGCGTTGTCCGCGCGCAGCAGCCGCCATGCCGGATGACCGAACAGACCGGTGACCTCTTCGAACTCCACGCAACCCTCCCCTGCCAGACCGCTCCACCGCCAGCCCGACGCAGTCCCGGACTGGCGGTACTGAGCCTAAGCCGGGCCACTGACAAAGCGGTATAATCAGACAAATTTCCGATTCCTGGAACACCGAGAGGTCACCGCAAGAAATCCGGTGATCCGCGCAGCCCGGCCCATGCTGATGGCGTGGCCGAATGCGACGGCGTTCAGCCAGCTGAGCTGGCTATCTCCGGGAACCGGCGATTGGACCAGGGCAAGGCGGCGCGGCAACGCACCGACGGCGGGTCCCCTCGCCGCAGGGGAGGTGCTCACTGAACTCGACGGTGGGCCGGGCCAGCTGTCGGCGGACACCAAGCCGCTCAGCGTCACACGGCCCGCCCCGCCTCGAACAATGTCGGCTGGTCGCTCGATGGTGCCGAAGGCGGGACCAGGGTGCTGCCGATTTGGTGATCCTTGAGCGTCTGCCCGCTCTCGTCGACCCAGACCACGCGACCGTTCAAGTTCACCCCCGCCATCACACTGGCCGCTTGGGACGGGCTGCCGAAGACGTGATCTCGCACCAGACGCAGGTGCTTCTTGTCCGGCGTCTCCACCAGGACCTGGTCATCGAGAAGCTGCTGCCGGCGCTGGCGGTAACCGGGCGACAGCTTCTCCGCCTTGCCGATCCTTCCCAGTGCCCCTTCGCGGACCAGGAATCCCTCGGAGCACTCGAAGCCCCAGCACGACGTGCCCTTGGGCCTCAGTTGGTACTGCACTCCCCCGGCGTCGGCGGGAGCCACCGTGGTGGCGGGCTCCTCCAAACACACCACGCCCAGGACGCCCATGAGCAGCAACACGTCCTCGAACAGCCGGTCGTGGGCGGACTGCTCCTCGACACGAGGCGCCGTCGGGTTCGGCGTCACGTCGTTGTCCACGATCGCGACGCCGGCTGCGCGCGCTTGACGGATCAGCCGCGCCTCCAGCTGAACCACATGAGCTTCGGTCAGACCGTTGTCCTTCGTCGTGAACGCGAAGCCCTGGGTCCAGAAGTCCTTCTTCCGCTGGTGCTCGTCGAGCCGCGTCGTCAGAACCTGTCCGCGCCCCATGTAGACCCGCTGCTTGCCAGGGTGGTCGGGGTCCGGCCCCTGCACCAGGTAGACGCCAGTTCGAGACAGTTCCTCGCGCATGCGGGCTTTCGGGTAGTCCGCCCGCCCGAAGGCCACGCAGATGCACGAGCGCTCTACGCTGTATGCCTTCCGGATGCCGTTCGGCCGACCGTCCGCCAGGGCGATATGGACAAGAGTCTCTTTGCTGGTCACGGCCGAAACGATCGCACACCACCCGCAGGCGGCTCGGTCGCCCCCTACTCGGCGGTGCCACATTGGGCATGACTGCCGCCAACCCCGCTCAAGAATGTCACTCAGCGCAATCATCGTGTGGTCGCGGTCAAGACGAAGAGGCTCACCGGCCGCCAAAGATGTGACTCCCTGCAACCGTCTTGCAGGCAGATTCGTGAAGGAACGGCGCCTTCCCGATCCTGCTCGGGACGCGCGGGCACTCTTCGGGCACTTTTTGGGGCGCTGCGCCATCAGAACCCAGTGAGGCCGCAGCTGCAAGCAGCGACAAGCCACAGGTCAGCGACTCACCAGAGGGCATCTCAGAGAAGAGCAATCGACGCAGTGTGGCCACCGAGCCACGCATCCGGCATGCGTTGGTTTCGCGCCCGACAGCCCCAGCATTCAAAGGTCACGGAACGGCAAGAACCCCAGGTCAGAGGCTATGACCTGGGGTTTCCTTGAGCCGCCTTCGGGATTCGAACCCGAGACCTACGCATTACGAGTGCGTTGCTCTGGCCAACTGAGCTAAGGCGGCACCGTTGCCGCACGTGGTGGCAACGCGCGCCAGTCTACACAGGTTCTCGGGTGATCCGTAACGGGCTTCCGGAGCGGGGGTCAGGCCGAGGAGACGGCCAGTTTGGCGGCGAAGCCGGCGAAGAGGACGGCGACGCCGCTGGTCAGACCGGCGGAGAGCCGCTTGCGGCGGCGGAAGGCGGTCGCGAGGGTGGTGCCCGCGAAGATCAGCATGGAGAGGTAGAGCAGGCTGAAGGTCTGCAGGATGCCGCCGAGCAGGGCGAAGGAGAGGGCCGGCTGTCCGTAGGAGGGGTCCACGAACTGGGTGAAGAAGGAGAGCAGGAAGAGGATCGCCTTCGGGTTCAGCAGGCTGATCACCAGGGCCCGGCGGAACGGGCGCTCGGTGGACTCCGGGGTTGCCTCGACGGTATCGGGGGAGGCCGCGGCGGCGCGGTGCTCGCGCCAGAGCCCGCGGGCGGCGCGGAGCATGCCGACGCCGATCCAGAGCAGGTAGGCGGCGCCGCCGAACTTCACCACGGCGAAGACCGCCGGGTTGGCCTTCAGCAGCGAGGCGGCGCCCAGCGAGGTGAGGCTGATCAGGGTGAAGTCGCCGACGAAGACGCCGGCGGCGGCGGTGTAGCCGGTCCGGACGCCCTTGCGGGCGGCGACGGACAGCACGTACAGGGAGTTGGGGCCGGGGAGGAGGATGATCACGAGGGCGCCGAGGATGTACGTCGCCAGGTCGTTGACTCCGAGCACGGTGGGCTCCGGTGGGGTGGTGACAGGGGGGCGGGGCGCTCATCGTAACGTCGCACCGGTCGGCAGTTGAAGCCGAAATTACCCCCGCCCCGCCAGCCCCCGCCCGCCCCCGCCACCGATCCCGCCCTACCCGCCGCAGCGCTTCCCCTGCTCCGGTGCCGCACCGCCCAGCAGGTAGCCGTTGACCGCCCCGTCGACGCAGGCGTCGTGCCGGCCGTACGCGGTGTGGCCGTCACCGTCGAAGGTCAGCAACCGGCCGGACTCCAGCTGCCCGGCCAGGGACTGCGCCCACGCGTACGGGGTGGCCGGGTCGCGGGTGGTGCCGACGACCACGATCGGCGCGGCGCCGGCGGCCCGGACGGTGTGCGCGGCGCCGGTGGCCGGGACCGGCCAGTAGGTGCAGGTCAGCGCCATCCAGGCCATGTCGCGCCCGAAGCGCGGCGAGGTCCGCTCGAAGTCCGGCACCGCGCGCCGGACGTCGGCCGGGCCGGCGAACGGTGCGGGCAGGTCCAGGCAGTTCACCGCCATGTTGGCGAACATGAGGTTGGGGTACGAGCCGTCCGAGCCGCGTTCGTAGTACGAGTCCGACAGCTTGAGCAGGCCGGTGCCGTCGCCGGCCTTGGCGTCGGCGAGCGCGGTGCGCAGCCGGGGCCAGAGGAAGTCGGCGTACATGGCCTGGATGACGCCGGTGGTCGCCTGGGACTCGGTGAGCCGGCGGGCGCCGTCGGCGGTGGTCAGCGGCTTGGCGTCGATGGCCGCGAACAGGGCGGTGAGCTGGTCGCCGATCTGCGGCGCGGTGCGGCCGAGCGGGCAGTCCTCGCGCTTGGCGCAGTCCTCGGCGAACGCCGTCCAGGCGGTTTCGAAGCCGCCGGCCTGGGTGCGGTTGCCGCTGAGCGCGTCGAGCGACGGGTCCATCGCGCCGTCCAGCACGATCCGGCCGGTCCGGCCGGGGAAGAGCCCGGCGTAGGTGGCGCCGAGGAAGGTGCCGTAGGACTTGCCCACGTAGTTGAGCCGCTCGTCACCCAGCAGCGCCCGCAGGATGTCCATGTCGCGGGCCGCCTCGACGGTGCTGAGGTGGGCCAGCCGGTCACCGGCCCGCTGCCGGCAGCCTTCGGCGAACTCCCGGTCGGCGGCCACCAGGGCGTCCACCTCGGCCTGGTCGTCGGGGGTGATGTCGGCGGCGGTGTACGCGTCCATCCGCTCGCCGCTCAGGCAGGTCACCGGGCTGCTGCGGCCGACCCCGCGCGGGTCCAGCCCGACCAGGTCGTACCGGTCGCGCACCGCGCTGTCGTACGTCTTGGCGACGGCCTCCACGTACTCGATCGCCGAGCCGCCCGGTCCGCCCGGGTTGAGCAGCAGCGAACCGAGCCGGGCGCCCCCCGCCCCCGCCGAACCGCCCGCCCCGCCCGAACCGCCCGAACCCGCCGGGACGGCGGCCGCGCGAACCGCCGCGAGCGTGAGGTCGCCACCGCCCGGGTGGTCGTAGTCCAGCGGCGCCGTGAAGGTGGTGCACTCGAAGCCCTCGTCGCACGGCTGCCAGGCGAGCCGCTGCCCGTAGTAGGGCGCCAGCGCGGCGGGGACGGTGGCCGGGAGCGGCTCCAGCGGCGTGACCCCGGGCCGGGAGGCAGCCGCCGACGCGGGCCCTCCCGATGCGAAGGCCCCGGACGAGGCCCCGAACGAGGCCCCGGACCCGCCGGCGTCCGAGGAAGCCGCCCCGGGGGTGGACGAGGAGGAACTGCACCCGCCGACCAGCAACCCGGCGACGGCCAGCACGGCGGCCGCCGCCCGCCCGCGCACACCCCGCGCCGCCCTCATCCGGTCCCCTTCGGGTGCGGGGGCGCCACCGCCGATGCCCCGGGTACCGCGAAGCGTAGCCCCCGCCGACACCCTGATCAGGACGCCTTGGCCAGCGTCTCGGCCAGGTACTGGGCCGCCTGCCGGACCAACCGCAGCCGCTCCCGGTCAGCCGTGTAGTCCTGCACGTTCTCGGAGATCCGGACGTCGGCGCGGGCCGCCGCGCCGGTGCCGCCGCGCAGCGCGGCCTGCAGCTTCCGGGCCGCGTCAAGCCCTGCGGCGTCGGCCTTGGCGGCGGCCAGCAGCAGCTTCGGGGCGGCGTCGGCGGGGGCCTCGGCCCCCGTCCGGGTCAGTGCGACGGTGTCGTACCGGCCGGAGACCGCCGCGGCCGCGCCGTACAGGTCGGGACGGGCCAGACCGGCGGCCGCCGCGCACGGTGCGCCGCCCTCGACGCCGAGCGCGCCCCAGGAGGCCGGGCCGGGCGGCAGGGTGCGGAAGGTGGCCGCGATGGTGGTGCGCAGCGCGGCGTCGTCGGCGACGGCCAGCGGGGCGGCGGCGACCAGGTCGCACGGGTGCGCCGTGCCGTTCGGCGCCTCGGGGGCGACCAGGATGAACGGGCGGGCCTTGCCGGTCTGGACGGCGGAGCCGAGGCCCTCGAAGATGTCCGGGACTTCGGTGTCGGCGGTCTTGCGCGGGGTGGCCGCGTGCATCACGACCACCGGGAAGCGGGCGTTCGGCTCCTTCGCGTACTGGGCCGGCAGCCAGACCCGGACGTTGCGCGGGTGCCCGTCCGGGCCGGTGACGGCGGACTGCAGCAGCTCGCCGCCGCCCGGGTGACCGACGCTGTCGAACCGGCTGGGCGCGGCGACCGGAGCCGGCTCCGGAGCGGGCGCGACGGCCGGAGCGGCCGGGGCGGGCGCCTCGACGGCGGGCGGCGCGGCCTGCCGCACCCCGCCCTCGCTCGCGGTGTCGGCGGCGAGTTCCGCCGGGCCGGACCGCGACGCCGACCCGCCGAAGCCGCCGAACGTGCCCAGGGCGGTCAGCAGGGTCAGCGCCGTCACACAGACGCCGCAGACCATCGCGCCGGCCGCCCGCAGCAGCATCGGCCGCTGGTCGCCGGTCAGTTCGTAGGTCTCGGCGGCGCGCAGGTCGCGCCAGCGCAGCAGAGCGCCGCGGGCGAGCCAGATGCCGCCTGCGGCGGCGGCCAGCAGGGGAACGACCAGGAGCGAATGGACCATGGGACGCACCGCCTCGGGAGGAGGGCCGGACGACCGGTGGGGGCCGGTACCGGACGGGACGCGACGGCCCCGGCGTCGGGGCGCAGTCGGCCCCAGCGTGCAAGACGACCCGGCGGTCACACGCTGGTGTGCCCGGCGCGTACCGCCCGTTCACTCGAAGGTGTGACACCCGCGTAGCGCGGGAAGCCCTACCGGCGACGGACCCCGCTCAGCCGGCCCGCAGCGCGACGGTCATCGCCTCGACGGCGAGCAGCGGGTCGACGTTGCGGTCCAGCGCCTGCCGGCAGGCGAGCACCGCCTCGATCCGCCGCAGCGTCCCCTCCGGCGGACCGGCCTGGGCGACCCGGTTCAGCGCCTGCCGCTGGTCCTCGTTGGCGAGCGCGCCACCGGAGCCCAGCTGGAGGGCGAGGACGTCCCGGTAGAAGCCGAGCAGGTCGAGCAGGGCGACGCCGAGCGTCTCCCGGCGGGTCCGCGTGGCGCGGCTCTTCTGCCGCTTCTCCAGCTCCTTGACCGCCCCGGCCATTCCGCGCGGGGCCTTGCTGCCCTCGGCCGCGCCGTACGCGGCCTTGAGGTCGTCGGTCTCCTTGGCGTCCTGGGTCTCGGCGAGCGCCTCGGCATCGGCCTTCGCCGTGTCGACCAGTCGCTGGGCGGCGGCCAGGCAGCCGCCGATGTCGGCGACCTCCAGCGGGATCCGCAGCACCTCCGTCCGCCTGGTCCGGGCCTGGTCGTCGACGGCCAGTCGGCGGGAGCGCTCGATGTCCCCCTGTCCGGCGAGCGCGGCCAGCCGGGCCGTCCCGGGGTCGACCCCGTCGCGGTTCACCAGCATGTCCGCGACGGCCTCGGCGGCGGGCTGGCGCAGCACCAGCAGGCGGCAGCGCGAGCGGATGGTGGGCAGCACGTCCTGCACGGAGGGGGCGCAGAGCAGCCAGACGGTGCGCGGGGAGGGCTCTTCCACGCCCTTCAGCAGGGCGTTGGCGGCGGCCTCGGTGAGCCGGTGGGCGGCGTCGACCAGGATCACCGACCAGCGGCCGCCGGTCGGGTAGCTGGACGCCCGCAGCACGAGGTCGCGCATGTCGCCGACGCCGATCGACAGACCGTCGGTGCGCACGTACTTCACGTCCGCGTGGCTGCCCGCCAGCACGGTGTGGCAGCCGTCGCAGAAGCCGCAGCCGGGCGTGCCGCCGAGCGCGAGGTCGGGGCTGGTGCACTGGAGGGCCGCGGCGAAGGAGCGGGCGGCGGTGATCTGACCGGCCCCGGGCGGGCCGGTGAAGAGCCAGGCGTGCGTCATCAGCGAGGCGTTGCCGCCCGGTACCGTCGCGGCCCCGCGGCCGGCGGCGGCCGTCGCCCCGGCCGCCCGGGCCGCGGCGGTCAGCTGCTCGACCACCCGCTCCTGGCCCACCAGGTCGTCCCAGACGGCCACTGCTGCTCCCAAGCTCGGTACGGACGGCGCCGGCGCCCGTCACCCGCGCGGCGTACGGCGCGCCGGGCACGGTCACCCGCCGTCGAGCATACGTGGCCGGTACGACGGCGGGCGGTGCCGCCGGAGCACTGCCCCGGCCGCACCGCCCGTCGTCCGCCATCCGTCGGTCCGTGTCGCCGCGCCGACCGTGCGCCTCGTGGACCGCCGACCTGCGGGCCAGGCCCGCAGGTCATCAGGCCGTCCGGTCATCAGGTCGTCCGGTCGGCTCCGGTCACGCCCGGTCAGCTCCGGCGCCCCCAGCGCCGGCCCTTGTCCTTGCCACCGCCCTGCTCGCCACCCTGACCGTCGGCGCCAGCCGGCGGAGCCGCCGCGCCGCGCGGGTCCTGCGGCGCGCGGTCGGCGGAGCCGTCCTGCCGCCAGCGGGCCCACTCGTCGCGCGAGCCCAGCAGGGTGTCGGTGAGGCTCGGCAGGTCGTCCATCGGGGTCTCCTCGGCCCAGGCCGGCCGGGGGCGCGGGTCGGCGGCCGGCTCCTCCTCGACCACCGGGAGCTCCCGGGTGCCGTCGACCTGCGCCTCCCGACCGGACTGACCGGACTGACCGGTCGGTCCGGACTGACCCGACTGACCGCACTGGCCACCAGGGCCGGTCGAGCCGGACTGACCGCTCCGGTCCTCGCGCCACAAGCCCGGCGGCACCTGGTCGGCCGGGCGGCCCGGCTCGACCCGGGGCAGTACCGCCGTCTGGTCCGCCGAAGGCACCTTGGGCAGCACCGCCGTCTCGTCCGCCGGCACCTTGGGCAGCACCGCCGTCCGGTCCGCCGGCGCGGCGGGGACGACCGGCAGCTTCGCCGTCGCATCGACCTCCGGAGCCCGGTTCGCCGAAGCACCACCGGCACCACCGGCACCGGCCGCCTCGGCCGCCCGGACGGCCGCCCGGCGGTCCCGCTCGGAGATCTCCTGGGTCGCGTCGTCGGCGTCCCGGACGATCCTCAGCTCCGTGGTCACATCGTCGACGGCGGGAGCGGCCCGGTCCGCCCGGTCCGCCGCGCTCTCGGCGGCGGCAGCGGCCGCGGCGAGCGCGGCGGCCTGCGCCAGCCTGGCCTCCTCGGCCCGCTGCAGTGCCTCCTCCGCCCGTCGGCGCTGCTCCTCGCGCTGCAGCTCCCGCTGCCGCTGGAGCTCCACCTGGGCGGCCGCCTCCTCGGCGATCCGCCGACGCTCGGCGGCCTCGGCGGCCAGCCGGGCCTCCTCCGCCGCACGCTGCCTGGCCTCCTCCTCGGCCCGTCGGCGGGCTTCCTCCTCCGCCTTGCGCCGGGCCTCCTCGGCCGCCTTGCGCGCCGCCTCGGCGGCGGTCCGGTCGGCCGCCTCCTTGGCCAGCCGCTCCTTCTCCGCCTGCTCGGCCCGGAGCTCCTCCAGCAGTTCGAGCCGCTTGCGCTCGGCGGCCTCCTCCTCGGCCCTCCGTCGCGCCTCCTCGGCGGCGCGGCGCTCGGCCTCCTCCCGGGCGAGCCGCTCCTGCTCGGCCCGGGCGGCCTTCTCCTGCTCGGAGAGCGGCAGCTCACGGTCGAGCCGGTGGCGGATCGCGGTGGTGACGAAGCCGGGCTGCTGGCTGCCGTCCACGACCAGGTACCGGGCCGGGTCGGCCGCCGCCAGAGCGAGGAACCCGGAGCGGACCCGCTGGTGGAACTCGGTCGGCTCGGACTCCAGCCGGTCCAGCGCCTCGGTGAACCGCTCCCGCGCCCTGGTCGGGTCGACGTCCAGGACGACGGTCAGGTCGGGTACCAGCCCACCGGTCGCCCAGCGCGAGATCCGCGCGACCTCGGTGGCGGCCAGGTCGCGCCCGGCACCCTGGTAGGCGATCGAGGAGTCCATGTAGCGGTCGGTGATGACCACCGCGCCCCGGGCCAGCGCCGGGCGGATGACGTTCTCCACGTGCTCGGCACGGTCGGCGGCGTAGATCAGCGCCTCGGCGCGGTGCGACAGACCGGTGTTGCCGACGTCCAGGACGAGACCGCGCAGCCGCTGCCCGACGGGGCTGCCGCCGGGTTCGCGGGTGAGCACCACCTCGTGGCCCTTGCCCCGGATCCACTCGGCGAGCGCCTGGGCCTGGGTGGACTTGCCGGCGCCGTCGCCGCCCTCCAGGGCGATGAAGAAGCCGGTGCCGGTGGTGCGGTGCGGGGCCGGCCCGGTCACGCCGCGCACGGCGTCCACGAGGTCCCGGCCGAACGGGGCGGTGCCCCGCCGGTCGTCGGTCTTGACCAGCACGACGGCGGCGAGCACCAGGGTCAGCAGTCCGACGGTGGCCACCGCGAGGGCCGCGCCGCCGTGGATGAAGGTGAACGAGCCGGGCTCGACCGTGCCGTACTCGACCTCGCCGTAGGCCGCGGCGATCAGCGGGACGACGACCAGCGCGCCGCCCACCACGGCCCGCAGCACCGCGTACAGGTGCTCGGTGACCGTCGGCAGCCGGGCCTCCTCCACCTCCTGGGCAAGCAGGGTGCGCCCGGCCGAGACGACGATCCCGGCGGCCAGGCCGGCCAGCACGGTCAGCATCAGCACCAGCACGAAGTCCAGCACCAGGCCGGCCAGGATCAGCGCGACGCCCGCGGTCAGCAGCGCCAGCGCGAGCAGCCGGCGACGGGAGAGCGTGGGCAGGGTGGCCCGGGTGAGCCGGGCGCCGAGCGCGGGCGCGCCGACGGCGGCGAGGACCAGCAGGCCGTAGCCGATCGGCCCGGCGCGGTGCTCGGCGGCGGTCAGCAGCGCGAGCGAGGCGACGCCCGCCATCGAGGCGCAGGCGGCGGCGACCGCGAAGGTGAAGTAGGGGGCGCCACCGGTGCGGCCCTTGCTCAGCGCGGGGCCGGGCGTGGCGTCGGTCGGGGCGCGCAGGCCGCGCAGCGGGGAGTGCGGAACGGCCGTCGTCGGGCCGCCGGGCAGCTCCTGCAGGTACACCCGGACGGCCGAGACCGCGAACAGGGCGGCCGCGCCGAGCGCCGCGAAGGTGGTCTGGTGGATCCGCAGCCAGTCCGAGCCGAGCGCCGCGAAGACGTTGTTGACCAGGGTGAGCGCGACCAGCACGGCGGCCGCGAGCGGCACGGTGGCCCAGCCGGTACGGCGGTCCAGCGTCCGGACGCTCTCCAGGTTGGCCGCGGACGGGCGCCGCTCCCCGGGGGGTGCGAAGGGATTCGCCGGCGGCAGCAGGCCGGGCACGGCGGCCGCCTTGGCGATCGACCAGACCCGCTCGGCGGCACCGGTCACGAAGACGGTGGCGAGCAGTACGTAGGGCGCGGCGCCGGAGGAGCCGGAGGGCCCGGAGCCCAGCCAGACGATCCACCAGGGCGCGAGGCCGATCAGCACGGCGCGCAGCACGTCCGCGCCGAACAGCGTCCAGCGCCGGTCGAGCCTGCCGTTGAGCAGCCCGTGCACCGGGCCGAGCAGGGCGGCGCCGACCAGCACGGTGGCGGCCAGCCGGGCCGCGAAGACCGCGGCGACGGCGAAGGCCAGGCTGCGCGGCAGGTCACCGAACTGCCCGCCGAGGGCGACCGCGATCACGGTCAGCGCGAGCAGCACCAGCAACCCCAGCCGGTCGGCGGTGCCGCCGATCAGCTGGGTGGTCCAGAGGCGGCGGTACGGGCGCAGCCGCAGCAGTGCCCGGGCCCGCTCACCGGGGGTCCCGGCGGGCGTGACCTCGGGCAGATCGGGCGTGCCGGCTCTGGCGGCACCGCCGGTGCCGGGGGTGGGCTGCTCCTCGCTCGTCATACGGTCAGCGTAGCGGTCGGCACCGCCCGGAAAAGAGGGGTGCGGGCTTCCGGATGCCGGTCATTGCAGGGTTGTGACGCACCGCGCACCTGCCCGGCACCGTCCACCGGGGGCCTCCTGCGACGGGCCGCGCACCGGTCGGCCACAGACCTCGGGCCCGCGCCTCCGGAGAGGACGCGGGCCCGGTGCCACTGGTGGAGGGTCAGCCCTCGTCGGTGGTGGTGGTCTTGCTCGCGGCGGCCTTCTTGGTCGTCGTCTTCTTCGCGGCGGCCTTGGTGGTCGTCGTCTTGGCCGCCGTCTTGGCCGCCGCCGTCTTGGTGGCAGCGGTCTTGGTGGCGGTCTTCTTCACCGCCGCCTTCTTCGCCGGGGCCTTCTTCGCGGTCTTCTTCACCGGACCGCGGGCCCTCTTCTCCGCGAGCAGCTCGTAGCCGCGCTCGGGAGTGATGGTCTCGACCTCGTCGTCCTTGCGCAGCGTGGCGTTGGTCTCGCCGTCGGTGACGTAGGGGCCGAAGCGGCCGTCCTTGACCACCACCGGACGCTCGCTGACCGGGTCGTTGCCCAGCTCCTTAAGCGGCGGCGCGGCGGCGGCCCGGCCGCGCTGCTTGGGCTGGGCGTAGATGGCCAGGGCCTCCTCCAGGGTGACCGTGAACATCTGCTCCTCGCTGGTGAGCGAGCGCGAATCGGTACCGCGCTTGAGGTACGGCCCGTAGCGGCCGTTCTGCGCGGTGATCTCCACGCCCTCCGGGTCCGTCCCGACCACGCGCGGCAGCGACAGCAGCTTCAGCGCGTCGTCGAGCGTGACGGTGTCCAGCGCCATCGACTTCAGCAGCGAAGCGGTACGCGGCTTGACCGCGTTCTTGCCGGTCTTGGGCGTGCCCTCGGGCAGGATCTCGGTCACGTACGGGCCGTACCGGCCGTCCTTGGCGACCAGCTGGTTGCCGCTGACCGGGTCCTGACCGAGCTCGAAGTCACCGCTGGGCTTGGCCAGAAGCTCCTCGGCCAGCTCGACGGTCAGCTCGTCCGGCGGCAGCTCGTCCGGGATGTCGGCGCGCTGACCGGGCTCGCCCTCCACGGTGGAGGCGCGCTCGACGTAGGGGCCGTAACGGCCGACCCGCAGGGTGAGGTCGTCGCTGATCCGGAACGAGCTGATCTCCCGGGCGTCGATCGCGCCCAGGTCGGTGACCAGTTCCTTCAGACCGCCCAGGTGGTCGCCGTCGCCGTTGCCGGCCTCGGCGGCACCGCCGGTGGCGTGGCCCTCGCCCTCACCGAAGTAGAAGCGCTTCAGCCACGGCACGGACTGCGCCTCGCCCGCCGCGATGCGGTCGAGGTCGTCCTCCATCCGCGCGGTGAAGTCGTAGTCGACCAGCCGGCCGAAGTGCTTCTCCAGCAGGTTGACCACGGCGAAGGAGAGGAACGACGGCACCAGCGCCGTCCCCTTCTTGAAGACGTAGCGGCGGTTGATGATGGTGTCGATGATCGAGGCGTAGGTGGACGGGCGGCCGATCTCCCGGTCCTCCAGCTCCTTGACCAGCGAGGCCTCGGTGTAGCGGGCCGGCGGCTTGGTGGCGTGGCCCTCCGGGGTGAGCTGCTCGGCGGCCAGCGGGTCGCCCTCGGCCACCTGCGGCAGCCGGCGCTCGCGGTCGTCCAGCTCGGCGTTCGGGTCGTCGGCACCCTCGACGTAGGCCTTGAGGAAGCCGTGGAAGGTGATGATCTTGCCGGAGGCCGAGAACTCGGCGTCCCGGCCGTCCGAGGAACGGCCGCCGACCTTCACGGTGACCGACTGGCCGACCGCGTCCTTCATCTGGGAGGCGACGGTGCGCATCCAGATCAGCTCGTACAGCCGGAAGTCGTCGCCGCTCAGGCCGGTCTCGGCGGGGGTGCGGAAGCGGTCGCCGGACGGGCGGACGGCCTCGTGCGCCTCCTGGGCGTTCTTGACCTTGCTGGCGTAGGTCCGCGGCGCGTCCGGCAGGTAGTCGGCCCCGTAGAGCTGGGTGACCTGGGCCCGGGCGGCCGCGACGGCGGTCTCCGAGAGCGTGGTGGAGTCGGTACGCATATAGGTGATGAAGCCGTTCTCGTACAGCTTCTGGGCCACCTGCATGGTCCGCTTGGCGCCGAAGCCGAGCTTGCGGCTGGCCTCCTGCTGGAGCGTGGTGGTGCGGAACGGCGCGTACGGCGAGCGGCGGTAGGGCTTGGACTCGACGCTGCGGACGCTGAACGCGGTCTGCTCCAGGGCGGCGACCAGCGCGCGGGCCGCCTGCTCGTCCAGGTGGAGGGTGTTGACGCTGCCGGCCTTCAGCCGGCCGTCCGAACCGAAGTCACGACCGCTGGCGATCCGCTTGCCGTCGACGGCGGAGAGCCGGGCACCGAAGGTCTCCGGGTTGGCGGCGTCGGCCGGGGTGCGTCCGGTACCGAAGGTGCCGACCAGGTCCCAGTAGGACGCGCTGCGGAAGGCCATCCGCTCGCGCTCCCGCTCGACCACCAGCCGGGTCGCGACGGACTGCACACGGCCCGCCGACAGCTTCGGCATGACCTTCTTCCAGAGCACCGGCGAGACCTCGAAGCCGTAGAGGCGGTCGAGGATGCGACGGGTCTCCTGGGCGTCGACCAGGCGCTGGTTCAGCTCGCGCGGGTTGGCCACCGCCTCCTGGATCGCGGTCTTGGTGATCTCGTGGAACACCATCCGGTGCACCGGCACCTTGGGCTTCAGCACCTGCTGGAGGTGCCACGCGATGGCCTCGCCCTCGCGGTCCTCATCGGTGGCGAGGAAGAGCTCGTCGGACTCCGCGAGGAGCGACTTCAACTTGCTGACCTGGGACTTCTTGTCCGCGTTCACCACGTAGATGGGCGCGAAGTCGTGGTCGACGTCGACGCCGAGGCGGCGCACCTCGCCGGTGTACTTGTCCGGGACCTCGGCCGCTGTGCTGGGCAGGTCCCGAATGTGCCCGACGCTCGCCTCGACGATGTAGCCGGGGCCAAGGTAGCCCTTGATCGTCTTCGCCTTGGCCGGCGACTCGACAATGACGAGTCGCTGTCCGTGCGCGGTCTCGCTGCTCGGGGACACCTTCGCTCTTCTCTCCCGGTCGTTATGTGAGCTGGTCGGCGCCGGCAGCACGGGCTGCGCTCCGCCCGACCCCTCCACCGTCCCGGGGTTGCCGCTGCACGACGACCCCACCAGCGGAGTGTGACCGTACCCCGGCCACCCTTGTCAAACGGAAGGATCCTGCTTTTTCACCGGCAAGGCCGACCGACGCCACTCGAACGGTAACCCGATGATGGAGGATCGCGCCCCGTGGAGGGGGGCTTCGGCGGGTTTCGAAGGATGGAATGACGGATTTCAAAATCTGTCAACGGAAAATCGACACGCTGAGGCGATGGGCCGAGAAGGGGCGGGGGCGGGCGGAACGGGACGGGCGGGTCGGAGCAGGCCGGACAGGCGAGCAGCGTGGACCGCGCCGCCCGGGGCCCGTCCCCCATGTTCCGGTCTGTCCGTTGAATGACTCTTTGCGCCTCTATATCCCGGAAGTTCGTACTTCCGCCCCCGCGCCGCCGACCGGTTCCGGCCAGTCCGCGCCGGACCCCTGCTCAGCCGGTGAGGCCGGCGGCTATGAGGACGGCCCCGGCGGCCACGCAACCGGTACCGAGCGAACTCCAGAGCAGATCGGCCACCGCGGCCCGGCCGGTCTCCGCCGCCGCCAGGACCGCGCGGCTCGGCCGCCGCGGGTCGTAGGAGATCCGAACGGACACGCCGGGAGCGAAGCGGGCCGAGCGACGCAACGGCGTGTGACCACGAGGCCGGGTGAGTACCAGCTCGGTGCATCGCCCCGGGCCGGAACCGCCGGTCGCGGCCGGCGCGGAGAAGGAGAGCAGCGGCGCACTGTCCAGCTCACCGTGCGCGTCGGCCTCGGCGACCACCGTGGCCACCGTCGCCACGCCCCGGCGTCGCACGAGGTGGCGCAGGCGCACTTCGGCCGCGCACCAGAGCAGCAGTGCGCCGCCGAAGAGCGCGAGCACGGTGCCGCCCACCGTGGCCGTCGTCGTGTCCACCCCTTGCCCCCAGCTCTGTCCACAGCCTGTGGACAGAGCCTCACAGCCGGCGGCCAACGCGGGACAGCCGAGCGGCGGCCGGTGGGCGAACCGGGGGATACGGGGAGATGAACCGGCCGGACCGGGGCGGCCGGGACGCGTCGAGCCGGCCCGGGGCGCGTGGGACCGGAGGACGCCGGAACGCGGGCCCGGCGGGCGGCCGGTGCGGCGGCGGGCGGCGCGGGCCCGGTGGGCGGCGCGGCGATCAGCCGACCGGTCGGATGAACCCCTGCTCGGTGAGCAGGCGCAACGACTCCGGCACCCGGTCCCGCAGCACCACCCGGTCCTCGCCCAGCAGTTGCGCGATGGCGTCCACGATCTCGCCGGCCGACAGCGTCCCATCGCAGACCCCGGCGAACCCGGCACCGACCGTGTCCACCTTGGTGGCCCGCCGCATCCCCCGGTTGTGGCGCAGGATCACGTGTTCCGGGTCCTCCGCCCCGGGTGCGCCGACCTGCTCCTGGACCACCTCGTCGGCCAGCACGTACCGGGCCGCGAGCAGCCCCGCGTCGTCGTGCGTACGCAGGTAGTCCTGCCGGTCGAACCATTCCTCGATGTGCGGGCCGAGCGGCTGCTCGACCGGGTGCGGCCACTCCTCCACCCGGACCGTCGGCCGCTCGGCGCCGCCCGCCCGCAGCGTGATCCAGCCGAAGCCGATGCCCTCGACCCCGCCCGCCTCGAAGGCGTCCAGCCACTCGCCGTACCGGGCCTGGTAGTCGCCGCCGGGACCGCGGTGGTCGCCGCCGTCGCGCAGCCACAACTCGGCGTACTGGGCGACGTCCTGGACCTCCCGCTGAACGACCCAGGCGTCCAGGCCGGTGCCCGCCACCCAGCCGGCCAGCCGGTCGTGCCAGTCCTCGCCCCTGACGTGCTGCCAGTTGGCGAGCAACTGGCAGTAGCCGCCGGGCTCCAGGTGCGCGGCGGCGGAGCGGACCAGGCTGCGGCAGAGGTCGTCACCGGCCATCCCGCCGTCGCGGTAGGTGAACCGGCCGGTGGGCGAGATCACGAACGGCGGGTTGGACACGATCAGGTCGAACTTCCGCTCCCCGACCGGCTCGAAGAGACTGCCGGCGGCGGCATCGGTGTTGTCGAACCCGGAGAGCGCGAGGGTCAGCTCGGTGAACCGAAGGGCCCGCGGGTTGAGGTCGGTGGCGGTGACCCGCTGGGCGTGCCGGGCGGCGTGCAACGCCTGCACGCCGGAGCCCGAGCCGAGGTCCAGCGCGGCCCGGACCGGCCGGCGCACCGTGATGTTGGCCAGCGTGGTGGAGGCGCCCCCCACCCCGAGCACCAGGTCCTTGCGGGACACGCCGTGCGCGGTCTCACCGGAGCCGATCCCGCCCGCGCCGCCGACCGCGCAACCCAGGTCGGACACCACCCAGGCGTCCGAACTCGGCAGACCGGAAACCTCGTTGGCGTACGGGCGAACGTCCACGGTGGCCCGCACCAGATCGCCGTCCAGACGCAGCCAGCCGTCGGCCAGGCAGTCCTCGACCGGCAGCGCGGCGGCGGCCGCCCGGTACGGCACGGGCTGCTGCAGCAGGAACAGCCGCACCAGCGTCTCCAGCGGGCTGCCGCCACGGGTGGCACGCAGCGCCGGTACGGCCTCGCTCCGTGCCAGTGCGGCGTAGCCGGTGGGCCCGAGCAGGTCGAGGCAGCCGTCGGCGGTGTACGAGGCCGCTAGCAGCGCCTCGCGGAACGTGGCGAGGCGGGTCGGGTCGAGAACGGGGCTACTGATCACCCCGCCATTGTCCCCCGGGCCGTCGGCCCCGCTCCCCCGCCGGGCGGGGGAGCGGTCGGGTCAGCTCGCCGAGGGCGCGGGGGCGCTCGCGGCGGGGGCGGACGGGGCCTGGGTCGCGGCCGGGCCGCCCGTGGCGCCCGGTGCGGGGGTGTCGGTGCCACCGGCCGCAGGCGTCCCGCTCGCCCCGGAGGCCGGGGCCCCCGAGGTCGGCGCCGCGGCGGCCGAGCCCGGCTTGCAGCCCTCCTGCTTGGCCATCGCGGCACCGAGGTCGCCACGCTGCAGCTTGGCCTGCGCCTGGGTGGAGAGCGAGGCCAGCTGCTGCAGTTGGTCGGAGATGCTGCGCAGCCCGTCCGCGAACTTCGACCGGTCGTCGTTGCCCAGCGCGTCCAGCTTCTTCTGGACGTCCAGGTAGCCCTCGGCCGCCTTGTTGAGCTCGGCCACGGTGTCCTTCTGGAGGGTCCCGCCGTCGTCGACCTTGGGCGCGCCGGCGGCATCGATGGCCGCGGCGATGTCCTGGTTGGTCTTGGCCAGCCGCCCGATGTCGGCGGAGAGCCTCTTCTGCAGGTCCACCGGAACCTCACCGGTCTTCACCTGACCGGTGTCCGCCAGGGCGGTCTGCGCCTGGGCGATCGGGTCCTTGGCCGCGCCGCAGACGTTCGCCGCCCAGGACTCCAGCTGCTTGCTGTTGTCGTCGCCGCAGCCGACGGCGCCGAACGCCAGCAGCGCGCCGAGCGCGGGTACGGCCAGCAGTCGCTTGTTCACCGGGAGAAGCCCTTTCGGTTTCGGTCGTCGAACTGCGAACCTACACGGCTCCCACCCGGCCCCCGGTTCCCGCCCGCCCCGGTTCGGGCCCGCTCGTCCGGCCCCGGGCGGACCGGACTCAGGCCCGCTCGACCCTGATCGAGTCGCCCGGCCGGACGGTCCGGAGCACCGCGGGGTCTCCGTCCAGGGCGCCGAGGATGTTGCAGGGACTGGCCAGCCGACACTCCCCGTCCCGGGAGATCGGCGTCGGCCCGTAGGGCAGCGCGAGACTGTCCCCGTCCGTCCAGAACGCCACCGTGCCGGGCTCGACGACCTGCCGGGCGTCGTCCTCCGTGGGCACGCTCAGCGGCGTACCGAAGTACACCTCCTCGCCCCAGGTACTGGCCGACGAGCTGATCGGCAGCGCGCCCCAGAGCGCCTCGGCGGTGGGTGTGGACTCAAGCGTGGCGAGCACCTGACCGGCGGGCCACAGGATGCGAATCCGCATGGGTTCCCTCTTCTCCTACGACAGGCCCGATCACTGATCGGGCCCGGTCGTGCCGAGAGCAGGGAACCGCTGAATTCAACAGATTGTCAATGCCTTCCCGCCGGCTGGACACCCGTCAGCGGCCGCGACAGCCACAGGTCAGCAGTCGGGCAGTCGGGCAGTCGGGCAGTCGGGCAGTCGGGCAAGGATCCCCGGGGCCTCCGGGATCTTCGGCCGGGATGTCGGGGCGGCAGAGATGAAGGGTTGCCGCCGCGCGTCCGGGCGTCCGGCCCTCAGAGCGCCATCGCGTCGACGGAGACCGGCCAGCTCATCCGGATCAGGCCGCCGCTCGCGCCGCTGGTGACCTCAAGCTCCTCGACCAGCCCGGTGATCACGGCGAGACCGAGGGTGTCCTCGTCCGGATCGGCCTCGGCGGCACCCGGGCTCGGCACGGTGGCGGGACCGGCCTCGTCCTCGACCTCGATGAGGAAACGCTTCTCCTGGTCCGTGAGAGCGACCCGGACCGCGCCGGTGATGCCACCGCGCTGATGCAGACCGACCGCGCGGGAGCACGCCTCACCGACCGCGAGCCGGACCTCGTCGAGCACCGACTCGTCGACCCCGGCTCGTCTTGCGACAGCCGCGGCGACCAGCCGGGCCGTACGGACGTGCTCGGGAAGCGCGCTGAATCGAAGTTCGACGGTTGCCATCTCTCCCCCTCGGGGTGTCCGACCGGGGCCGGGCATGCGGGCCCCTGCGGGCCGGTTTCGACCGGCCCTGGGGCGGCCGGGACGCCGGGGCCACGAGGGCCCCGGCACACCGGACGCGTGTCATGGGCGAGCCGGCACGGGGCCGGCCCGGCCGTATCAGTCGGTCGAGTTGACCGCGTCGTCCACCGAGGTGTGGATCGGGAAGACCTTGGTCAGGCCGGTGATGCGGAAGATCTTCAGAATTCGCTCCTGGTTGCAGACCAGGCGCAGCGAGCCCTCATGGGCCCGCACTCGCTTCAGACCGCCCACCAGCACGCCCAGGCCGGTCGAGTCGAGGAAGTCCACGCCCTCCATGTCGACGACGAGGTGATAGTTACCGTCGTTGACGAGCTCGACCAGCTGCTCGCGCAGCTTCGGGGCGGTGTACACATCGATCTCGCCGCCAACCTCGACGACCGTGCGATCGCCGACTGTACGGGTCGACAGGGACAGGTCCACGGAACCTCCAGCACCTTGCCTTGCTACGTCATTGCGATCTTCGGCCGGACGGCCGCCACCGCATGGTCGCGAGCCCCGGGCGCGCCCAGCCACGCGTGGCGAGCCTCAGCGCTGCGACCCCCGGCCGTACGGCCGTCACGGCCACATTCAACCACCTGCGACCATGCCCGCACGATGGCTTACGACGATTCTCCGTCACGCCGGTGACACACTGGGTCCTCATGCCGCCCCGTCACAGCCTGCCCGAGGCACTGCTCACGACCCTGTCCACCACCCGGGGGCGGTCGGACCGGCTCACCCATACGGAGCACCTTCCCGCCCGACCAGCCCGTTATTCACCCTGGCCCGACTCGATCCGATCCGAGATCGTCACCTCCGCGCAGGCACTGGGCGTGGAACGTCCCTGGGCCCATCAGGCAGAAGCGATGAATCTGGCCAAAAGCGGCCATACTGTGGTGATCGCCACAGGGACCGCCTCGGGCAAGTCGCTCGGCTATCTGGCACCCGTGCTCAGTGACCTGCTGGACGGCACCGAGGCCCGCAACGGCCGGGGCGCCACCGCGCTGTACCTGGCCCCGACCAAGGCGCTCGCCGCCGACCAGCGGCGACGGGCCGCCGAACTCGCCCCGCCCAGGGTCCGCCCCGCCCTCTACGACGGCGACACCCCGCCCGAGGAACGCGAGTGGGTCCGCCAGTACGCCTCGTACGTGCTCACCAACCCCGACATGCTGCATCGCGGCATCCTGCCCGCCCATGCGCGCTGGTCCTCCTTCCTCAAGACGCTGCGCTACGTGGTGGTCGACGAGTGCCACAGCTACCGGGGCGTGTTCGGCTCGCACGTCGCCCAGGTACTGCGGCGGCTTCGCCGGATCTGTGCCCGGTACGGCTCCTCACCGACCTTTCTGCTCGCCTCGGCCACCACCGCCGATCCGGCCGCCACCGCCCGGCTGCTCACCGGACTACCCGCCGAGGCCGTCACCGAGGACGCCTCCCCGCGTGGGCCGATGGTCTTCGGGCTCTGGGAACCGCCGCTCACCGAGAACGTCGGCGAGCACGGGGCTCCCGTCCGCCGAACGGCCACCGCCGAGGCCGCCCACCTGCTGACCGATCTCGTCGAACGGCAGATCCGCACCGTCGTGTTCGTCCGCTCCCGGCGCGCCGCCGAAGTGGTCGCGCTCCAGGCCCAGGACCAGCTCGGCCGCCCGCTCGCCGACCGGGTCGCCGCCTACCGCGGTGGCTACCTCGCCGACGAACGCCGGGCACTCGAACGTGATCTGCACTCGGGCCGCCTGCTCGGCCTCGCCTCCACCTCCGCTCTCGAACTCGGCGTCGACATCTCCGGTCTGGACGCCGTCCTGATGGCCGGATACCCCGGCACCCGTGCCTCGCTCTGGCAGCAGGCCGGGCGGGCCGGACGGGAGGCCCAGGGCGCGTTGGCCGTCCTGATCGCCCGCGACGACCCGCTGGACACCTATCTGGTGCACCACCCGGAGGCGCTCTTCGCCACGCCCGTCGAAGCCACCGTGCTCGACCCCGACAATCCGCACGTGCTGGCCCCGCACCTGTGCGCGGCGGCCGCCGAGCTCCCGCTCACGGACGCCGACCTGGAGCTGTTCGGCCCCTCCGCCGGCCCGCTGCTGCCCGTCCTGGAGCGGCGCGGGCTGCTCCGCCGCCGCGGTGGCGGCTGGTACTGGACCCGCCGCGAACGGGCCGCCGACGCCGTCGACCTGCGCGGCAGCGGCGGCAACCCGGTGCAGATCGTCGAAGCCCCGACCGGCCGGCTGCTCGGCACGGTGGACGCCTCCGCCGCCCACACCACCGTCCACACCGGGGCCGTCCACATCCACCAGGGGCGTAGCTACCTCGTCCGGGACTTCGACCTGGACAGCTCCGTCGCCCTGGTCGAACCGGCCGACCCGCCCTACACGACGGCCGCCCGCGACATCACCTCCGTCTCGGTGCTCTCGACCGACACCTCGCTCGCCTGGGGCGAGGGACGGCTCAGCTTCGGTTCGGTGGAGGTGGTCAACCAGGTGGTCGGCTACCTCCGCAAGCGGATCTCCACCGGGGAGATCATGGGCGAGACCAAACTCGACCTGCCGCCCCGCACTCTGCGGACCCGAGCGGTCTGGTGGTCCGTCACCGAGGACCAACTGCTCGACGCGGACATCCCGCCCGACCAGCTCCCCGGGGCCGCCCACGCCGCCGAGCACGCCTCCATCGGCCTGCTGCCGCTCTTCGCCACCTGCGACCGCTGGGACATCGGCGGTGTCTCGGTACCGATGCACCCCGACACCGGACTGCCCACCGTGTTCGTCTACGACGGCCACGCGGGCGGGGCCGGCTTCGCCGAACGCGGCTTCCGGCGTGCCGTCCAGTGGCTGACGGCCACCCGCGAGGCGATCGCCTCCTGCGAGTGCGAGCGCGGCTGCCCGTCCTGCGTGCAGTCGCCCAAGTGCGGCAACGGCAACGAGCCGCTGGACAAGGCGGCCGCCGTCCGGCTGTTGGACGTCCTGCTCTCCGGAGCGCCGCCCGTCGACGGGGACCGGGACGAGAACCGCTCCCGGAACGGGGAGCCGTCTCAGGGTGGGGACCACTCCCGGGACGGGGACCGGTCGCGGGAAGGGACCGACGAGCCCTCCACAGGACCCTCATGAGGCTCCCGCCGTTCCGCTGACGGAGTCGTCCGTCGCGACTGCCGCAGCGCGGACCGGGCCCGCTCGGGAGCGGGCCCGCGCCGGCCCGACCGGCAGACCCACCGGGACTCCGCCGATCGGCACCTCCGCGATCACCTCGACGGCGTCCGCCTCCCGGTCCACCACGCAGGACACCAGGGTGGCCGCCTGCGCCCGCGCGATCCCGGCCGCCCGACCGCACCCACCGTCCGGATCCAGCAACAGCCGGTCGGCCGCGGCGAGGGCCGCCAGATCGGCGGCGGACTCGGCGCGGTGGCGGGCGCCCACCACCGCGCCGACCGAGAGGGTCGCGGAGAACGCCGCACAGCCGAGCACCGCGCAAGCGATCAGCCAGACCGTCGCGGAGCCGGCATCGGACCGACGCCCCACCGCCGCCCGGGCCACCCCGGCCCGCACCACCCGGACCGTCACGGCCGTGACAGGACTCAGGACGGCCATGGACCCGCACCTCCTCCGGTGCCCGTCAGGGTGTCCTCCCGCGCCGCCACGGCGGCCGCGCCGAGCCGTACGGAGAGCAGACCGGCGAGCCGGCCCGGGGCCGTCGACAGCGCGTCCACCGTCACCCGGACCGAGTCGGCCTCGACGGCCACCCGGACGGCCGCTCCGGGCGGGGCGGCCGCACGGGCGATCGCGACGGCGTCCGCCTCCCCACGCGCGGCCGCCCGAGCGCCCACCCGGGCCGCATCGACGCAGCGGATCTGCGCGGCCGCCGCCAGCACGCCCCAGATCATCATCACGGCGAGCAGGACCAACGCCGGCAACGCCACCGCCGTCTCGGCCGTCACGAAACCCGCGTCACCCCGGCCGGACCGGCCCGACCCGACCGAGCCGCCCGGTCCGGCCGCCGCGACCGACCCGGCGGACCCGACCACCTGCCCCGAAGGACCGTCACGTCGCATGGAGCGCACGGTCCAGGAGCCCGGTCAGCGCTTCGAGGATGGCCGGGCTGGTGACCACCTTGTAGAGCGTGGCGGCCAGCGCGCACGCCCCGAGCGTGCCCACCGCGTACTCGGCGGTGGTCATTCCGGCGTCCGACCTGCCCCTGGAGCGGGCCACCCGCCGGATCCGGACGGCCGCCCAGCGGCCCCGGCGGCGACACACCCCGAGCAGGTTCCGGTACGGGCGCCCGCTGTCGGCGGACCTGTGCGTGATCACTGCGGTCATGACTGTTCTCCTTGGGTTTCCCTGCCGCCCGGGGCCGACCGGCGACCCTGCAGGCGACTTCTCCTGTGTCGAGGCTCTGGTGTCGAACGCGTACATCGGGGCCCTCGGGTGCCGCGTCAGATCGAACGGGCGAAACCGGTGGTGAGCCCCAGGACCACCGGAACCACGCTGATCAGCACGAACGCGGGGAGGAAACAGAGCCCGAGGGGCGCCGTGGCGAGCACCCCGCAGCGGCGGACCCGGGCGTGCGCCGCGCGGGCGGCCGCACTCCGACGGGCCTGCGCCAGCCCGATCAGCGGTCCGGCCGCCGGGGCGCCGCTCAGACTCGTCCGGACCAGGCAGCGTGCCAGTGGCGCCAGGGCGGGGTGCTCCTCACCCAGCCGGCTCCAGCAGACCTCGGGAGGCGCGCCCAGACCCAGTTCGGCCGCGATCGTGACCAGCCGAGGACCCATCGGAGCACCGACACTCCGGCCGACCGCCGTCACCGCCGAGGCGGGCGAGGCAGCCGAACCGAGGCAGGCCGCCAGCAACTCGGCCGTGAACGGGAGCTGCCGGACGAGCCGCTCCTCCTCCCACGCGAACTGCCGCTCCGCCGGGGAGGGCGCCCTGGACAGCCACCGGTACAGCCCCACGGCCAGCAGGGCGCCCGCCAGCAAGCCCGTTCCGCCACCGAGCACGAGGGTCGCGGCGCCCCCGGCAGAGCCCGCCACCGCCACCCGTCGCGCATACCCCGCCGCGACCGCGCCCGGCCCGCCGGCACCGGCACTCCGCCTGGTCCGCCACCGCTGCCCGCACAACCGGGAGGACAATCGGGCGGACAACCGGCCGGACACCCGCGTGTCGCGGTCCTCGCCCGGTCGCCCGCCCTGCCGCCGATCCGGCCCGGCCCGGCGGACGTGAGCCGGAGCCACGGATCCGACTCGACGGCGGGACCATGAGCGGACCTCGAACCGGCCACCGGAACGGAGCACAGCCGCCGCCCTCCGGCGCCCGGTTCGCTCGCTCGCCCACCGGCACGAAACCAGCGCGGCTGCCCCCAGTGCCACGACGGGCAGGCCCACCAGGAGGGTGACCCGCTCGATCCCCGTCGTCACGCGGATGCCGTCTCGGCCCGGAAGGAACCGCTCGGCCGACCGGGCCGCGCCCGCGTGCGGGAGATCCCGCACCGCCGGCCGCCGTCGCGCCGGTCACCGCTTCCGCCTCCGCTGCCGCCACCGGCACGGACTCCGGCCCCGGCCGCGCCGCCCGTCCGTTCACCGCCCAGCGGGTCCTCCAGGGCGCCCCGCGAGGCCGCCCGGACGATCCGGGCCGTCCACGCCACCCCCAGCCCCTCCAGAGCCGCTCCACCCAGCAGACACGCGAGCCCGGCCGGGGTGTGCAGCAGGACGGTCACCGGTCGGGCCCCGAGCGCCGCGCCGAGCAGCAAACCGGCGACGGGCAGCGCCGCCAGGACGGCGACCGTCGTTCGCGGCGCGGCCAGCTCGGCGGCGATCTCCTCCTCCAGCGCCCGCTCGGCGCGCAGAGCCTCGGCGACCCCGTCCAGTCCGGCGGCCAACCCCGTGCCCCCGTCGGACGTCACGCGCCAACAGGCCGCGATCGCGGTCGCCCCACGTCCGCCCGGCAACTCCGCGAGGAGCTGGAAGGCCTCCGGCACATCCCCGCCGTACCGGCCGGCCGCGAGCCGGGCCACCGGCTCCAGGCCGATCCGGCGCAGCGCCTCGTCGTCCTCCGCGAGACGCGTGGTGACCACGTGCAGTGCCTGCTCGGGCGTGGCTCCGCTCCGCAACTCCCCGGCCAGTGCGGCACAGAGGTCGACCACGGCGGTGGCCCGCCGCCGAGCCTCCGCCGCCACCCCGCGACGCAGCCGCCGGCGTCGCAACGGCAGGAAGGCCAGCGCGGCGGCCAGTGCCGGCACGGGCGAGGCCGTCGCCTGCGCGAATCCCAACCCGACCGGCAGGAGCAGCAGTTCCGGCGTCAGCCACCCCGGCCGGCGCAACGGCGCGGCGGAACCACCGCCGATCGCCTTCGGCCCTGGCCACCGAGGCGTCGACGCCCCATCGCTCCCGCCTCCTCCTCCCCCGCCGTTGCCGACGAGCAGCCGCCCGGACCTTCTGGATCCCGCCACCTGGCGCTGCAGGGCACCCCACCCCACGGTCGCCGCCCCGCAGAGCACCGCCACCCAGCAGAGTTCACTCTGACTTGCCGTCATATCGCCCACTCCCTTCATCGCTTGCTCCGGCCACGCCACAACCCCAGCAATGCCACCGCGCCCGCGGCGCACCCGCAGATCAACAGGCCGAACACCGGCTCGGCCGCGCGCGTGATCACGACGGCCCCGCCGGGAGCGCCGGCCCCACGGCCACCCCACGGGTGGCGAGCAGCCGGAGAAGCCGCTCCCACCCGACCCCGGGCACGGTGGCGCCGTCCGCCGTGAACGCCACCGCCGGAGTCGTGACGGCCAGCCCGTCGCGGTCACCCGACAGCGTGTGGATCTCCGCGATCCGGCGCCGCCCGGAGGCGGGCTCCCGCACCAGGTGCACCACCACATCGAGTGCCGAACGGAGTTGGCTGTGCAGCGCCGCCCGGTCCAACCCCGCGAGCGATCCGAGCGCCTCCAACCGGACGGGTACGTCCGCCGCCGCGTTCGCGTGCACCGTGCCGCAACCGCCCTCGTGGCCGGTGTTCAACGCGGCCAACAGGTCCGACACCTCGGCTCCGCGAACCTCTCCCACCACCAACCGGTCGGGCCGCATCCGCAGCGCCTGGCGGACGAGATCCCGCAGGGTCAGCTCACCGGCCCCCTCCTGGTTGGGCGGTCGGCTCTGCAGCCGGACCACATGCGGATGGTCCGGTCGCAGCTCGGCGGAGTCCTCGACGACGACGATGCGCTCGCCGACCCCGGCCAGCCCCAGCAGGGCCGCCAGCAGGGTCGTCTTGCCGGTACCGGTGCCGCCGCTGATCAGCAGGGAGAGCCGGGCCCGCAGGATGCCCGCCAGCAGCTCGGCGCCGACGGCGGGCACTGCCCCGCCCGTCACCAACTCGTCGAGCGTGAACGGGCGGGGCCGGCAGACCCGCAGCGAGATGTGGGTGCACCCGGTCGCGATCGGCGGCAGCACGGCGTGCAGCCGGGTGCCGTCCGGCAGCCGTGCGTCCACCCAGGGCCGCGCGTCGTCGAGTCTGCGCCCGGCTGCCGTGGCGAGCCGGTGAGCCAGTCGGCGGACCGCCTCCGCGTCGGCGAAGCGGACACCGGTGGCCCTGCGCAGACCACCGCCCCGGTCGACCCAGACCTCGTCCGGCCCGTTGACGAGCACGTCCGTGACGTCGGGCGCCGACAACAGCCGGTCCAGCGGGCCCGCACCCACCAGTTCGGCGCGCAGCGAGCGCACGGTGTCGAGGACTTCGTCGCCGCCGAGCGGCGGGCGGGTGGCCCGCAGGACCGCCGCGACGGACCCTGCCGTCGGCGCGGCGCCCGACTCGGCCAGCCTGAGCCGGACGGCGTCGACCAGGGCCGCCGTCCGCTCCTCCCGGACCGTTCGTCCGTAAAGGGGCGGTGCCGGCCGCGGGCCCTGCTCGGGTGGGCCGGCAGCCGTCGCGACACTGCGGAGCGGCCGGCCTTCCCACGCACCGGGACTCCGCCCGACGGTGGTCGTGCTTCCGGTACCTCGGAGACGAACCATCAGTACACACCTCCTCCGACCGCCGGCACCGGCGGCAGCACCTCGTTCAGAAAGGTCTCGCAGAAGCGCGCGAGCGGGCCGTCCGTACGGATCCCGGGCGGTACGCCCTGCTCCACGTCGGCGGCCAGCCCGGGCTCGGGCTCCAGTTCCCCCGCGAGTTCGAGCCGCAGCCCCCGCGCGATCCGGTGGGCCAGGAGCCCGAAGGGCCGCAGCGGGCGCACCACGGCCCGTACGTCGTCGAGCCGCATCCGGACGGCGGCCGCGACCCGGCCCGCGGCCGCGACCGCGCGCAGTTCGGCCGGGACCACCAGGAGCGCCGTGTCGGACTGCTCCAGCGCCTGCCCGGCGGCCGGGTCGAGCCGGCGCGGCACGTCCACCACCACCAGCCCTCCTCGGCGACGGGAGGCGGCCAGCACACTGCGCATGGCCTCGGGCGGCACGGCCAGCGTGTCACCGCGATCCCAGGACAGACAGGAGAGCGAACTCAGCCGTTTGAGCGCCGGCAGGGCCTTGGCCAGCTCGGCACCGCTGACCCGGCCTCGGGAACCGGCCAGGTCGGGCCAGCGCAAGCCGCCCGCCGCCTCGCCACCGAGCAGGACGTCGAGCCCGCCGCCCAGCGGATCGCCGTCGACGAGTATGGTCCGCCGGCCCGTGCGCGCGGCCGTCACCGCGAGCGCACAGGCCAGGGTGGAAGCACCGGCGCCACCTCGGCCACCGAGCACCGCGACCGTGAGCGCCGGCGTGCCGATGCCCTCGGTGGCGTCGGCGATCCGGTCGAGCAGCCAGGCCTCCGCATCCGGCAGGAACAGCACGTGCTCGGCACCGAGTTGGACGGCTCGGACCCAGACTCCGGGGTCGTCCAGGTCCAAGCCGAGCAACAGCACCCCGGTACGACGGGGAAGTCCGGCGCATCGCTCGGCCCGGTCGTCTCCGACCAGCACGAGCGGCGCGCTCTCCCAGAGCCCTCGCGTCGGCGGCGCTCCCCTGATCAGCCGAGGTTCGGTACCGGCGGCCGCGCAGAGCCGGAGCACGTGCTCGGCCAGGCCTTCGTCCTCGGTGACGACGAGCGGGCCGGCGGCCTCCGGGCCGTGCGCAGCGGCGTGGTCGGCGAGTGGTGTCGACATGACGGTCTCCCCTGTGCGGCGCCCGTCCGCGTCGAGCGGTACGGGCACACCTGCGGATGGACGCGGCGGGCGACCGCCCGGCCGGCCTCGTGGGGCCCGCCCGGCAACCGCTGCCGTCCATCACGGTGGGGGGTGATCCGGATTCCGTCAGCTGACTCCCGATTCCCTGTGGACAACTCGGGGCTGTGGATAAGTACGTTCACCCGGACAGGGGGGCTATTGCGCAAAGAATTGACGAAACGGTCTCACTGAGAAGAACCGGGACCTCACGCAGAGCTTGATCGGCCGGCATCCGCTCGGGCCCTCCGAACACGCTCCGGTCTTCTTCCCGCTCTCTTCGGAGCGCCGCCGAGGGGCTTTCGGGAGCGGGGACCAGCCATCGGCGACTCTGAGCAACCGGCGACGGAGAGTGACGAAAGCGGGTCGGCACATCCTCGACCCGACACCCCCTGCAGATCACGGACGGGCCGACCGCGGAGTACTCCGCACGAGCCGTTCAAGCCCTGAAAATGGCCCCGGACGTGCGACGACCCCCGCCGGGGGGGAGAGCGGGGGTCGTCTATCCACGGCCCGACTCGGGGGGGAGGAGCCGGACCGGGTTAGCACGGTCGCGAACGATCCGTGACTTCCATGGTGTACCCGAGCGGCCAGAAACACAAACCCGCGCGCCCATGAGTACGCCGAATGGCGGGCGGTTTTGCGGTGCCCTCTATCCTCGGTTCCCGTGGACACCACCGAGAACGCCGACGAGTACGCCGACGAGTCCCCGGACTCCACCGCCGAGACCGCGGAGGCCGCGGTGACGGCCGGGGCCGCCGGGAACATCGGGAACTCCGCGGCCGCCGAGAAGGCCGAGGGCGCCGGGGCGGAGCGGAACTCCGCCGCCGCCGGGAAGAGCGGTTCCGCCGCGGCCGACGATCCCGGCGGACGCGCCGCCGCCGGGCTCCCGGCGACCGCTCCGCACCCGGCCGGCCCCAGGACGGCCGCCTTCTTCGACCTCGACAAGACCATCATCGCCAAGTCGAGCGCCCTGGCCTTCAGCCGGCCCTTCTACCAGGGCGGTCTGATCAACCGTCGGGCCGTCCTGCGCAGCGCGTACGCGCAGTTCGTCTTCCTGGTCGGTGGCGCGGACCACGATCAGATGGAGAAGATGCGCGAGTACCTCTCCGCGCTCACCCGGGGCTGGAACGTCCAGCAGGTCCGCGAGATCGTCGCCGAGACCCTGCACAACCTGATCGACCCGATCATCTACGACGAGGCCGCCTCCCTGATCGAGCAGCACCACGCCGCCGGCCGCGACGTGGTCATCGTCAGCAGTTCGGGATCCGAGGTGGTCGAGCCGATCGGCGCCCTGCTCGGCGCGGACCACGTGATCGCCACCCGGCTGAAGATCGAGGACGGTCGCTACACCGGAGAGATCGAGTACTACGCCTACGCCGAGAACAAGGCCGCCGCGATCCGGGAGTTGGCCGAGGTCGAGGGGTACGACCTCGCCCAGTGCTACGCCTACAGCGACTCCTCGACGGACCTGCCGCTGCTGGAGGCGGTGGGCCACCCGTCCGCCGTCAATCCGGACCGCGCGCTGCGCAAGGAGGCGGTGGCCCGCGAGTGGCCGGTGCTGGTCTTCGACCGCCCGGTCGAACTGCGGCGGCGGCTCCCGGAGTTCTCCGCGCCGAGCGGCTCGGTGCTGACCGCCGTGGCGGTCGGAGCGGCGGTGCTGACCGCCGGCGTGATCTGGTACGCGGCACGGCGCCGCCGCCCGGCGGCCTGAGGGTCCGCACGGCCGGCGGCCGGTGCGCCGGGCGGGCGTACGGGCCGGCCCGTACGCCCGGCAACCACGGGCCCGCCCCGTACCAGAGCTGGCACACCCGCCCGTTTGGAGCAAAACGGTCAAAAGCCGAAGACTTCTCATTTCGGGTTCCCCTTTCCCCCGAAACGCGATACAAAGGAAGCACGGCCCGCGAGACCCGGTCAGGACCGAAGAGGTCAAACCGACAACGCAGTTCAGGCCCACGGACCGCACGTACAGATAGTCGAGCACCCACATGCAGCCGACCCGCTGTCGGGCCGCCGCACCAGACGAACGGGCAGGATCCCCGTCTGATGGGCATTTCCGGTGCATGCATGGTCACCCGGCACCTGTACCAGCGGCGGCATCCGGCAGGATCGGGTGCCGCCGCATCTCTCTGCCCGGGCGACTCGGAGTGCGCCGCCCGCGGCCCGTCAGACCATGCCGCGCTGCATCGCCTCACAGACCGCCGTGCTCTCCCGCACACCGAGCCGCAGCGCCCGGCCGCAGTGGGCGATCCAGGCCGCCAGCCCCTCCGGCGTACCCGCCAGATAGCCGGCCAGCGCGCGCCGGTAGGCATCCGTGCCGAGTTCCGCGAAGCCGACCTCGGCCGGGCAGATCGACTTCGGGTCGAGCCCCTCGGCGATCAGGACGATCCGCTGCGCGGCACGCGCGATCACACCGTTGTGCGAGCCGAACGGCCGCAGTGCCAGCAGCTCCCCGTGCACCACCGACGCCACCACCAGGGCCGGCGTCCCGACGCCCTGTCCCTCGGCGCGGGCGATCAGCAGCCGGGAGAGCTGGTCCAGCCGGGCGGCGACCTCCTCCGCCCCGGGGGCCGGGGGCAGCTCGGCCACCGGTCCGGCGGGGCCGGCTTCCACCTCGACGCTCTCCGCCGCCTTGAGCTCCAGCGGGAACAGCGCCTCCACGCCCTCCCCGAACTGCCTCGGCCGACCCGCCGCGGGGTCGGCGTCGCCGACCGCCAGCAGGTGCAACCGGGCCAGCACCTGGAGCGGCGAGTGCCGCCAGACGCTCAGCAGCTGACCGGCCTCGGCCGCGATCCGCAGCGCGGCACCCACCGTGCGGGACTCGTGGTCGGCGCTGAAGTCACTGCGACGCCGAACCTCCTCCAGCGGCCAGTCGGCCCCGGCCAGTGCCGCCGAGGCACGGGCACCGCGCAGCGCGGACTCGGAGGTGACCTCGGCCGCACGGCGGCGCATCACCCGGTGGCCGTAGAGCCGGTCGACGGCCTTGCGCACCTCGGCCACCGCGTCGGGCACCCCGGGGAGCTGGGCCAGCGGGGCGAGGGGATCTGTTCCAGTGCTCACCTACCCGAGAGTAATGAACGGGGCGCCCCTCCCGGAACAGCAACCCCGCATCACCCGTTAGAGGCAATCCTCACTTCCCTTCGCCGATGAACCCGAAACCGCGGATAGCATGGCCACTATCGGAGACGATAACGATTTCCAACTCCGGAGATCGTCGGCCTCGGCGCAGTGCGGACGCGACCCGGAACGGCGGCGCGGAAGCGGCCCGGAAGAGGCCCCGAGCAGGCGGCCCCGAGGTCGGGCCCCAGAGTGAGAGCGGGAGTCCCAGATGAAGATCGCCTTCGTCGGCAAGGGCGGCAGCGGCAAGACCACGCTGTCCTCACTGTTCATCCGCCACCTGGCCGCCGCAGGCCGACCGGTCATCGCCGTCGACGCCGACATCAACCAGCACCTGGGCCCAGCACTCGGCCTGACGGATGCTCAGGCCGCCGAGCTGCCGCCCCTCGGCGGCCACCTGCCCGAGATCAAGGAGTACCTGCGCGGCGACAACCCGCTGATCCGCTCCGCCGAGGAGATGATCAAGACCACGCCGCCCGGCCGAGGTTCGCGACTCCTGCGGATCGTCGAGGAGAACCCGGTGTACGCCGCCTGTGCCCGCCCGATCGCCCTCGACGAAGGGTCGGTGCGACTGCTGGCGACCGGCGCCTTCACCGAGGAGGACCTCGGAGTGGCCTGCTACCACTCCAAGGTCGGCGCGGTCGAGCTCCTGCTCAACCACCTGGTCGACGGCCGGGACGAGTACCTGGTCACCGACATGACGGCGGGCTCCGACTCCTTCGCGTCCGGGCTGTTCACCCGCTTCGACCTGACCTTCCTGGTGGCCGAGCCGACCCGCAAGGGCGTCTCGGTCTACCGCCAGTACAAGGACTACGCCCGGGACTTCGGCGTCCGGCTCCGCGTGGTCGGCAACAAGGTGCAAGGTCCCGACGATCTGGAGTTCCTGCGCGCCGAGGTCGGGGACGACCTGCTGACCACCTTCGGGCAGTCCGACTGGGTGCGCCGGCTGGAGCGGGGCGCCGAGCCGCCGCTGCGGACCCTGGAGCCGGCCAACCGCGCTGTGCTGGAGCGGTTGCGCGTCGAGGCCGACGCCGCCCATGACCGCCGGGACGCCCTCCGCTACACCGAACAGGCCGTCCTCTTCCACCTCCGCAACGCGGAGAGCTGGGCCAACGCCAAGGTCGGCATCGACCTCGCCACCCAGGTGGACCGCGACTTCGTGCTCGGCGGCGAGCAGCCCGCCCCGGCCGGCGCCCGCGCCTGACGGGCGGCTCCGGCACCGCCGGACGCCACCACGCACCACCGCCGCCGACGGGCCGCAGCCTCCCCACCCCCGGGGAGGCCGCGGCCCGTCTCGCGTATCCGGCGTCGGCCGGACGCCACCAGCAGATTTCCATCGGTTCGAACACCACCCAATGGGGTGAATCCAGGGCGCTGGCCCTACCTTCCGAGATGACGCTGTGCAAAGCTTTCATTACCCTCGGTTTACCGAGTCTTGATGGTCCTCTCTGCGGCCTGGTTCTCCACGGCTTCTTCGAGGCCCCTTGATGGTCCACGGCCCGGCCGGTGACACCCGCAATCCCCGCCGCGCCCCACGCCATCCCGCCACACCGTCGCAACCCACGACAGCCGATCCGAATCCCCGAGCCCCACAACCGGACTCACCACCGGACCTGACTGCGTTCGTTCCCCGGACAGACGGGAAGACAATGACCCTCGACATCTCCAGCGCCCCCATCGCCTCCGACACCAACGACCACGCCCCGCCCGGCCCCCGCCCGCACAACCGGTGGGTGCAGGACTTCTCCGCCTCCCTGGTGGTCTTCCTGATCGCCGTGCCGTTCTCCCTCGGCATCGCCCTGGCCACCGGCGCCCCGCTCACCGCCGGTCTCGCCGCGGCGGCCGTCGGCGGCATCGTCGTCGGGTTCCTCGGCGGCACCCCCCTCCAGGTCAGCGGCCCCTCCGCCGCCCTGACCGTGATCACCGCCGGGCTGATCACCCAGTACGGCTGGCAGGCCACCTGCGCCATCACCCTCGCCGCCGGGCTGCTGCAGCTCCTGCTCGGTGTCCGCCGGGTGGCCCGAACCGCGCTCGCCGTCTCGCCGGCCATTGTGCACGGCATGCTGGCCGGCGTCGGCCTGACCATCGCCATCGCGCAGCTGTGCGTCGTCCTCGGCGGCTCCCCGCAGAGCTCCGCGCCGGCCAATCTGCTCGCGCTGCCGGGCCAACTGGCGGGCCCGCACCCGTCCGCCCTGGTCGTCGGCACGGTCACCGCCGCCGTCCTGCTCGCCTGGCCCAGGCTCGGCCGACTTCCAGGCAGGGCCGGAGTCCTCGGTGCCCGGCTGACCAAGGTGCCGGGCCCGCTGGTCGCCGTCGGCACCGCCACGGCGCTCGCCATGGCCCTCGGTCTGCGGCTCGCCCGGGTCGAACTGCCCGCCTGGCAGCCGCACGACCTGGTCCCCGCCCTGCCGCACGGGCCGCTCGCCGCGGTCCTGGCCGCCGTGCTGACCGTCACCGCCGTGGCGAGCGTCGAGTCACTGCTCTCCGCCGTCGCGATCGACCGGATGTCGCACCGCACCGGGGACCTCGACCGCGAGTTGCGGGGCCAGGGCCTCGCCAACATGATCAGCGGCCTGCTCGGCGGGCTGCCGATCGCCGGCGGCGCGGTGCGCAGTACCGCCAACGTCCGAGCCGGCGCGCAGAGCAATTGGTCCTCGATCCTGCACGGCGTCTGGGTGCTCGCGGCCGCCCTGGCCCTCACCGGTGGACTCCGCCGGATCCCGCTCGCCGCGCTGGCCGCCCTCGTCCTGGTCGTCGGCCTGCAGATGGTCAGCTTCGCGCACATCCGCAAGGTGCACCGCCACCGCGAGTTCCCGGTCTACCTCGCCACCGTCCTCGGTGTGGTGCTGCTCGGTGTCCTGCTCGGGGTGGCGCTGGGCGCCGCGACGGCCGTGCTGCTCGCGCTCTACCGCCTGACCCGCGCCCATGTGGACGTCGTGGCCGGCCCCGACGGCTCGTACACGGTCCAGACGCACGGACCGCTCACCTTCACCGCCGTGCCCCGGCTGAGCCGCGCGCTGGCCGGCATCCCCGCCTCCGCCGACGTGGCCGTCGTCCACGACGGCTCCTTCCTGGACCACGCCGCTTACGAAACGCTGCACAGCTGGCGAACCGGCCGGCAGGCGGCCGGCGGCCGGGTCTCGATGGTGACCCGACGCCAGGACGACGAGGTCCTCGATCCCGACGGCACCGTCCGGGCCGGCAGTTCCTCCGGACCGCACCGCTGCCGCGCCTGGACCCCCTGGGTCGGCCACCACTGCATCGACCAGCAGGAGGACCCGCACGGCCGGCTGCTCGACGGCGTCCGGGTGTTCCAGCTGCACACCGCCCCGCTGGTCCGCCCCGAGCTGGCCCGGCTCGCCCGGGAAGGGCAGACGCCCTCCCAGCTCTTCCTGACCTGCGCCGACTCGCGGATGGTCACGAGCATGATCACCAACAGCGGCCCGGGCGACCTGTTCACCGTCCGCAACGTGGGCAACCTCGTACCGGTGCCGTTCGAGCCGGGCGCGGCCGACGACTCAGTGGCCGCCGCGGTGCAGTACGCCGTGGAGGCGCTGGAGGTTCGCTCCATCACGATCTGCGGGCACTCCGGCTGCGGCGCCATGAAGGCCCTGCTGGACGGCGTGCACGAGCGGCCGGGGCCACCGACTCCGCTCACCCGCTGGCTGCGCAACGGCCGCGGCGCGCTCGACCGGTTGCGCCGGGCCCCCGCCGAGTTCACCGGCCGCCCGGTGGCCGACCTGGTGGAGCAGCTCTGCCTCACCAATGTGGTCCAGCAACTGGACCAGCTGCTGGCGAACCCCGCGGTGGAGCGCCGGGTCGCCGAGGGCACCCTGCGCCTGGTGGGGATGTACTTCGACTTCGCCACCGCCCAGGCCTACGTGCTCGACCAGGAGAGCGGACGGTTCAGTCCGGTCGAGGCCCTGGACGGCACAGTCGGCCCCGCGCCCTGCGACACGCCCGGGCGAATGAGTGAATTCGAAAAGGTCCCCGCGACCGACGCGGACCTCGCAGCGGCCACCGCCACTGGGGGCGACCCCAGGCTGGCCGCCTGAGAGCCGGCCCGTGCCCTGCCGGGCGGGCCGGGGCACGGGCCCACTTCCCCACATCGCCACCGAGGCCCTCATCCCTCGGTCTGCCGTTCGACTCTCGGTGAAAGGTCTACACCAATTACCCGGAGCCTCTTGTCAACCGACCGCTTCGCCTGGTGAGCTGTGCGCTGGGACACACGGGACAATCCCCACGCACGGGATTGACCCCGATCATGACTCGATGAGGAGTGCGCGTTGAGCAACGAGAGCCTGGCCAACCTGCTCAAGGAGGAGCGGCGCTTCGCCCCGCCGGCAGAGCTCGCCGCAGCCGCCAACGTCACCGCGGCCGCGTACGCGCAGGCCTCCGAGGACCGCCTGGGCTTCTGGGCCGAGCAGGCCCGCCGCCTCACCTGGGCC
>NZ_JBHYYB010000041.1:0-33803 GCF_042752535.1 Kitasatospora sp. NPDC059327
CGCTTCGGCCCCTGGGCCACCGTCCGGTTCCCACGAATCTCGAAGTCCATCGCACCCCTTGGGATGGGGTGTTGCAACGACCACTAGAACTCAGGATCCCCGGGCGGGGGCTTTCGTGTGCAACGGTGCGATCAGAATATGAGACGAATCTTCTCGTCATGCGGGACGAGGAGTAGCGTCGGAGACATCGGGAGAACCGACCGCAGGGACCGACCGAACCCCAGGGGGACCGTCATGACCGGACAGCAGCCCACCGTCTACACGCACGGCCACCGCGAGCCCGTGCTGCGCTCGCACCGTTCCCGCACCGTGGCCAACTCGGCCGCCTACCTGCGCCCCGAACTGCGGCCCGGACAGGCCGTGCTGGACGTCGGCTGCGGCCCCGGCACGATCACCGCCGAGCTGGCCGAGCTGGTCGGCCCCACCGGGCGGGTGGTGGCCGTGGACAGCTCGGCCCAGGTGCTGGAGTCGGCCGCCCGGTACGCGGCGGACCGCGGCCTGTCCAACGTGGTCTTCGAGGTCGCCGACGTGCACGCGCTGCCCTACGCGGACGGGGAGTTCGACGTGGTGCACGCCCATCAGGTGCTGCAGCACGTGGCCGACCCGGTGGGGGCGCTGCGGGAGATGGGCCGGGTCACGGCGGAGGGCGGCGTGGTCGCGGCCCGGGACGTCGACTACGCGACCATGGCCTGGTACCCGCAGGTGTCCGAGCTGGACCGCTGGCTGGCGCTGTACCGGCGGATCGCCCGGGACAACGGCGGCGAGCCGGACGCCGGCCGACGGCTGCTGTCCTGGGCCCGGGAGGCGGGCTTCACCGACATCACCGCGACCTCCAGCAGCTGGACGTACGCGACGCCCGAACAGCGGGAGTGGTGGGGCGGGCTGTGGGCCGACCGCATCCTGGCCTCCGACATCGCCGACGTGGCGGTGGCCGAGGGGTACGCGGACCGGGTGGAACTGGAGCGGATCGCCGCCGGGTGGCAGGCCTGGGCGGCCGCCGAGGACGGCTGGTTCGCGATGCTGCACGGCGAGGTGCTGGCGCGCCGTCGGTGAGCGTCGGGCGGCCGGAAAAGGGCGAGAGGATGTTCGCCAAGATCGGGTAAAGTCGCGCGTCCGTTCCCGTGCTCCGCCTGCTGGTCCGCCCGCCGGTCCGTCCACGGAACGTTCTAGTCGTAACTGCCGAGTTGACGCCCGTGACCGGGCCGGGGGAGTCCACGTGTCCAAGCCCGAGTCCGACGTGCCCGTCCCGGCGCCGGATGCCGTCGTGCCGGATGCCGTCGCGTCGGACACCCCCGCGTCGGACAGCCCCGCCCCGGCCGACGCACCGGCCGCGGACGGCGTGCCGGCGGGCGCGGCGCCGACGGGTGTTCCGGCGCCCGCGGAGCGGGTGGAGCTGACCAAGCCGGCGCAGGCCGGGGCGGAACCCCCGGCCCCGGCGGCGCCCGCCGCGCCGGAGGCCCCCGCCGACCCGTGGGCCGTCCCCGGGACGACCGCCCTCGCCGCCCCCGCCGCCGACCCGTGGGCCACCGGCGGCGGCCCGGTCCCGCCCGGCCCGCCGCCGGCCACCGGCTGGGCCGCCGTCCCGCCCGGCGCGCTCTCCGGCTACCAGCCCGGCTACGCCTACCCGGCTCCCGAGGTCACCAACGGCTTCTCCGTCGCCGCCCTGGTCACCGGCCTGCTCTGCATGTGGCCGCTCTCGCTCGCCTTCGGCATCGTCGCGCTGGTCCAGATCCCCAAGCGCAACGAGCGCGGCCGCGGCATGGCGGTGACCGGTGTGGTGCTGGGCGTCCTGGGGGTGCTGGTCACCCTGCTGCTCTTCATCGGCGTCCTCGCCGCCGGCGTCGAGTCGGGCAGTGAGGCCGACCGCCCCGTCCGCGGCCCGAAGGCGCCCGCGGGCTCCGTGCTCTGGACCTCCCTCAAGTCCGGTGACTGCTACAACCCGCCCGGTGGGGACGACTACCCCGAGGACGGGGACCAGACGGTCCTGTGGGTGGTCAAGGCGCCCTGCGTGCTGCCGCACCACGGCGAGGTGGCCGGCACCGCCCGGATCCCGGAGAGCGACGGGAACGCCTACCCGGGGGAGAGCCGTGTCCGGGAGAGCGCCGCCGCCCTCTGCGGCCCGGTGCTCGGTGACTACGCGCTCGACTTCTGGGTCGTGCCGGACGGCATGGCGGAGGTCTACCTCTACCCGAGCCGGGCCAACTGGAAGTCCGGCGAGCGCTACGCCACCTGCGCCTACGAGGACCGCGACGCCGGACACCTGGGCAGCGTCCGCACCGACCGGGGCAAGCTGACGGCGGCCCAGCTGACCTATCTGGAGGCCGCCCGGGCCTACAACACCGCCAGCTGGAGCGAGCCGGAGGCCGAGGTGGCCGACGCCCGCTCCGAGCACGTGGCCTGGGCGAGCCGGATGGCCGAGGCCTCGCGCAAGGAGGCCGACCAGCTGTCCAGGAGCACGACGGTCTGGCCCGAGGGCGCCAGGCCGAAGGTGGCCGAGCTGGTGGCCGCCCAGCGCGAGGCCGCCACGGCCTGGGACGGCGCGGCCAGGACCGTCGACACGACCGCGCTCGAACGTGAGATCCGGCGCGCCAAGTCGCTGGTCGCCAAGTCGGCCAAGCTGACCGTGGAGATCCGCCGCGAGCTCGGTCTCTCGACCGGTGAGCAGGTCGGCGACATCCGGGCCTGACCGCCCGGCTCCGGAGTCCGGGCCGACGGCGGGAGCGGCCGGGCCCGCGTCTTACCGGGCGTTAACCGGGCCCGTACCTGTCGGTAGCGCGCCGGGCGTAGCGTCCGTGCGCGAGGGCCCGGCCCGACCCCCACGCGGGCCGGGTCCACCCGCCCGGGCCGGGGCAGGCCACCGGCCCGCCCCGGCCCGAAGGGCTTAGGGTCGGCGGCATGGAGAGCTGCCGGGTGATGCGCCAGGACGACAACGGCAACCGCTACGTGGTCGCCAGGGGGGTGGACCGGGCCGAGGCCGAGCGGTTGGCGGCCGAGTTCGAGGCCCGCGGTCACAAGCAGCTGTACTGGGTGGAGGCCGAGGCCGCATAGGGTCGGGGCCATGGAGAACCGGATCGTCGTCGGGGGCGCGCTCGTCCACCGGGGCCGGGTGCTGGCCGCCCGCCGCAGTGCCCCGGCCGAGGTCGCCGGGCGCTGGGAGTTCCCGGGCGGCAAGGTCGAGCCCGGTGAGAGCGAGACCCAGGCGCTGGAGCGGGAGCTGCTGGAGGAGCTCGGTGTCCGGGCGAAGGCGCTGGAGCGGTTGCCCGGCGCGTGGCTGGTCCGCCCGGGCCTGGAGCTGCGGCTCTGGGTGGCCGAACTGCTCTCCGGCGATCCGCGGCCGCTGCAGGACCACGACGAGCTCCGGTGGCTCGGCCCCGACGCGCTCGACGGGCTGGACTGGCTCGACCACGACCGCGAGGTCCTTCCGCACCTCACCCGGCTGCTGACCGAGGCCCGCACCGCGGGCTGAGCGCCCCGCGCCGATCCGCCGCCACACCCCCGCCACACCCCCGCCTCGCCGCCCGTCGGCACGCCCCGCGCGCCCCTCCGGCACGCCCGGCGCGCCTCGCACGCGCTCCCGCACACCGCGTGCGCGGGAGCAGCTGCCCCCGCCACGCGCAATACGCCAGGTAGGTCAATCAGAAAAGACGACCCTTGAGCCGGGATAGCCTGGGTTCTGCTGGGTATGTCACTTTTCGGCACTATTCGTCACCATCGGTGAGCCGTCCCCAGCCGGCGAAGCCGATCCCGACCAGAGCCGGAGGCCCCGTCGGTGTCGAGTACCGGTCACGGTGGCGGGGGAGCGGGACGCATGGGTACCGGGGGGAGCGCCTCCGCCCGCGCCCGCCTGCGCCGTGGTGCGCGCCCGCAGCGGCCGCAGCCGCCCCAGCCGCCCCAGGCCCCGACCTCCCGCCGCCGGGGCGACGGCGGAGCCCCCGAGGCCCAGCCGCCGGAGCGACTGGTGCCGTCCCTGGTGGTGCCCGACGTGACCGAGTCGGCGGGCCCCCGCAGCCGCCCCGCCCGCCCCTTCCCGGGCGGTCCCGGCGCCGAGCCGGGCGCTCCCGGCGGCCAGCGCGAGGGCAACCTGCTCGACGTGGTGAAGGTGGCCATCGCCATCCTGGACACCGCCGGCCGGGTGGTGCTCTGGAGCCCCGCCGCCGAGGAACTGCTGGGCTGGCCGAACGAGCTGCTGGTCGGCCGCCGGATCGACGAGCTGATCCCGGACGCGGACCAGGTCGTCCGGATCCGCGCCGCGATCCAGGACACCCTGCGCCACGGCCGCTGGGCCGGCCTCGCGGAGCTCCGCGACCGTGACGGCGACGCGGTCACCGTCGAGGCCCGGCTCTCGCTGCTGGTGGACGGTGACGGCACGCCGTTCCTCCAGGTCAACCTGGCCGAGGCGGCGGCCGTCCGGGCGGTCGAGCGGGACCTCGCGGTCCGCGACGCGCTGTTCGAGCAGTCCCCCCTGGGCATCGCGATCCTCGACACCGACCTGCGCTACACCGCCGTCAACCAGACCCTGGCCGAGATGAACGGCATGGCCACCGAGGACCACGTCGGGCGGACCACCGGCGAGACCCTGCCCGAGCGGGCCGCCGACGAGATCACCGCCATCCAGCGCCAGGTGCTGGCCACCGGCGAACCGGTCATCGACGTCACCCTCGCCTCGCCGGTCACCGCCCGCTCCGGGTACCGCTCGATCTCCTACAGCCGGATGACCGACCGGGCCGGCCGGGTCCTGGGCATCTCCGGCACCGTGATGGACGTGACCGAGCGCTACCGGGCGGTCGCCAAGGTCGAGCACGCCCGGCGCCGGCTCTCGCTGCTCAACGAGTTCGGCTCCCGGGTCGGCGACCTGCTGGACGCCTCGCGGATCGCCCAGGAGCTGGCCGGTGCGGTGGTGCCCCGGCTCACCGACCACTCCGCGGTGATCCTGCTCCAGGCCGTCGCGCACGGGGACGACCTGCCCCGGCACGGCCACGACCGCCGCACCTCGCTGCTGCAGCTGGGCACCGCCTCCGTCCAGGACGGCCCCGAGGTGGAGGTGATGCTCCGGCGCGGTGCCCGGATCACCTTCGCCGAGGACTCCGCCTGCGGGCGGGTGCTGCGCACCGGTGTCCCCGAGCCGGTCTCCGGCGCCGACCAGCTGAGCGACGTCACCTACCCCGGTGACCCGAAGATGCAGGCCGCCCACGACCTGGGCGTGCACTCGATGCTGGTGGTGCCGCTGCGCGCGCGGGGCATCGTGATCGGCCTGCTGCTGGTCAGCCGGGCCGGCTACCGCGAGGGCTTCGACCGGGACGACCTCGCCTTCACGGTCGAGCTGGCCGACCGGGCCGGCAGCTCCCTCGACAACGCCCGGCTCTACGCCCGGGAGCGCACCGCCGCGCTCACCCTGCAGCGCACCCTGCTGCCGCAGCAGGTCCCGCAGCCCACCGGCGTCGAGGTCGCCTACCGGTACGTGCCCGGCAGCAGCGGCACCGAGGTCGGCGGCGACTGGTTCGACGTCATCCCGCTGCCCGGCGACCGCACCGCGCTGGTGGTCGGCGACGTGATGGGCCACGGTCTGCGGGCCGCCGCCACGATGGGCCGGCTGCGCACCGCCGTCCGCGTCCTGGCCGCCCTCGACCTGCCGCCCGACGTGCTGCTGCGGCACGTCCACGAGCTGGCCGACGACCTCGCCCAGGGGCCGGACGAGGCCCTGCTGGCCACCTGCGTCTACGCCGTGTTCGACCCGGCCACGACCCGGCTCACGGTCTCCAAGGCGGGCCACATCCCGCCGGTGCTGATCGTGCCGGGCGGGGCGGCCGAGGAGCCGACCCGGTCCGGCGGCCCGCTGCTGGGCGGTGTCGGCCGGATCCTCGACCTGCCCTCCGGCGCGCCGCTCGGCGTCGGCGGCGTCCCGTTCGAGTCGGTCGAACTCAAGATCCCCGAGGGCAGTCTGCTCGCCCTGTGCACCGACGGCCTGGTGGAGTCCCGCGACAAGGACCTCGACGTCGGCCTCGGCCGGCTGGTCACCGTGCTGCAGCAGCCGCACGCCTCCATCCAGGCGGCCTGCGAGGCGGTGCTGGACACCATGGAGCAGGGCCGCGAGCCGGACGACGTGGCGCTGCTGCTGGCCCGGCTCGGCCACGGCCAGGCCGGCACCCCGACCGCCGGCTGGACGCTCCCCGCCGAGCCCACCGCCGTCTCCCGGGCCCGCCGGCTGGTCCGCGCCGCACTGGTCGAGTGGGGTGTCGAGCAGCTCACCGACACCGCCGAGCTGCTGGTCAGCGAGCTGGTCACCAACTCGGTCCGCTATGCGAGCGCTCCCATCGGAGTACGGTTGACGCTGGGTGAGACGCTGCTGGTCGAGATCTCCGATCCGCTGCCCGATCCGCCCCGCGCGCGCCACGCGGCCGAGGCCGACGAGGGCGGCCGAGGCCTGGAGCTGGTCCGCCGGCTCGCGCTGCGGTGGGGCGCCCGGGCGGAGGGTATGGGCAAGGTCGTCTGGTTCGAGCAGGCGCTGCCGGGTAATGAGCCCGAGGAGTCGGGATCCGAGTAGGACGCGAGTAGAACGGGACTGCATATGCCATCAGGCGGCCGGGGGGAGCGCGCACTCCGGCAGGGGGCGCGGGCGTGGCATTGTGGTTGCGCGGGCGGTAGGACAAAAACCTTCGCCCGATCTGATGTTGTGATGTTGAGGGCGTGTGAACGTACCCCTCGATGATGAATACTCGGTCTTCTCGGCATCCGGACGGTCGCGGGTTTGGAGGGGTCGGTCCGTTGAACAGCACCCCGGCGCGTAACGCGCCGAGCAGCAGCGGTCATGCCGCTGTGCCCGGGCAGGCCGGTTCGCCGCACCTGCCCGCCCCGTCCCAGGGGCACGGCCGGGCGGTCCGCCCGGTGGTCGGCGCCCATCAGTGGGGCGCGGGGGACCCGGGCTCGATCTACGACTACATCCGGGTCGCCACCTTCGCGATCGGCCCCGACGGCCGGATCAGCCAGTGGAGCGACCGCGCCGCCGAGTTCTTCGGCCTGCCCGCCGCCGAGGCGGTCGGCGCCGACCCGATCACCACCTTCGTCCCGCGGGAGCTCTGGCAGCGCGGCCGCGCCCGGCTGGAGCGCACGCTGGCCGGCGAGGAGTGGGTCGGCACCACGCCCTACCGCGACGCCACCGGCGGCGAGGGCCTCGCCGAGCTCTATCTGATGCCCGACAGCGCGCTGCCCACCGCCGGCGCCACCTGTCTCGCGGTCGACCTCGGCCGGCTGCGCCGGATCGAGACCGACCTCGCCGCCTCCGAGGCCGTCTTCGGCCAGACTCCGACCGGCTTCGTCCTGTTCGACGACCGGCTCCGGTTCCAGCGGGTCAACGACGCCTTCGCCTCCGGGCTTGGCCTCGTCCCCACCGACCTCGAAGGCCTGACCGCGCACGACATCTTCCCGGCCTCCGAGGCCGACCGGCTGACCGCCGCGCTGCGCAAGGTCATCGCCACCGGCGAACCCGTCTTCGACCTGCGCTTCCACTCCGCGGTGCCGACCCGCGAGGGCAACCGGCTCTGGGCCGTCTCGCTCTACCGCCTCAACGGCGCGGCCGGCCAGCCGACGGGCGTGGCGGGCCAGGTCTCCGACGTCACCAGCCGGCACGTCGCCGAGCGCGAGGCCGACGGCGTCCGCCGCAACCTCGCCCTGCTCAACGAGGCCAGCGCGCACATCGGCTCCACGCTCGACCTGGAGACCACCGCCAAGGAACTCCTGGACGTCGTCGTCCCGCCGTTCTGCGACCTCGCCACCGTCGACCTCTACACCGCGCTGCTCTCCGGCGAGACCGTCCCCAGCGCGGGCCGGTACGGCGACGGCGTGCTCACCGACGGCAGCGGCGAGCTGCGCCGGGTGGCCGTCTCCAGCGTGGTCGGCGGCGCCTCCTCGGTACTCGGCTCGGTCACCGGCCTGCCGATCGCCGAGGCCGGCGGCACGCTCTGCTACCCGCGCCGTTCGCCGCACGCCCGGGCGCTGCGCACCGGCCGCAGCGTCGTACCCGAGCCCGGACCGGACCCCCTGCTGCGCTCCACCCTGATCGTCCCGCTGGTCGCCCGCGACCAGGTGCTGGGCCTGGTCCAGCTCTCCCGCGCGATCGGCAGCGAGCCGTTCGACGCCCGGGACGTCGCCATCGCCGAGGAGCTGGTGGCCCGCGCCGCCGTCTGCATCGACAACGCCCGGCTCTACCGCCGCGAGCACGAGCGCGCGCTGATCCTGCAGCGCAGCCTGCTGCCCCCGGGCAACCCGGCCGCCAGCGGCCTGGAGATCGCCTGCCGGTACCTGCCCAGCAACAACAACACCGAGGTCGGCGGCGACTGGTTCGACGTCATCCCGCTGCCGGGCAACCGCACGGCGCTGGTGATCGGCGACGTGATGGGCCGCGGTCTGCGGGCCGCCGTGGCGATGGGCCAGCTGCGCACCGCCGTCCGCACCCTGGCCATGCTCGACCTCGACCCCGCCGAGGTGCTCACCGCCCTCGACGAGATCGCCCGCGGCCTGGGCGACGACTCCGCGCCCGCCGGCTCACCCACCCCGTACGGCCGGCTCACCTCGACCGCCGACGAGGAGGCCCGCGAGGTCTACCTGGCCACCTGCGTCTACGCGGTCTACGACGCCGTCACCCGGCGCTGCGTCTTCGCCAACGCCGGTCACCTGCCGCCCGTCCTGCTCAGCCCGGACGAGCCCGCCCGGATGCTCGACGTCCCGCCCGGTCTGCCGCTCGGCGTCGGCGGCGAGCCCTTCGAGGAGGTCGAGCTGACCCTGCCGGACGGCGCCGTGCTCGGCCTCTACACCGACGGGCTGGTGGAGAGCCGCAAGCACCAGCTGGACGAGGGCCTGCGGGCCTTCCGCACCGCGCTGTCGGCCGAGGGCAAGGGCCTGGAGGACCTCTGCGACCACGTCCTGGGCGAGCTCAACCCGCACCACGGCGAGGACGACATCGCCCTGCTGATGGCCAAGGTGCACGCCTTCCCCGACGACGCGGTCGGCAACTGGTTCCTGCCGCCCGAGCCCACCTCGGTGGCCAAGGCCCGCGAGCTGGCCTGCAGCTGGCTGCTGGCCCGCGGCCTGGACGAGCTGGTCGACACCACCGAGCTGCTGGTCAGCGAGCTGGTCACCAACGCGCTCCGGCACGGCCGGGGCGAGATCCGGCTCCGGCTGCTGCGCGACCGCAGCATGGTCTGCGAGGTCTGGGACGACGGCTACGCCCAACCGCGCCAGCGGCGCGCGCAGGAGACCGACGAGGGCGGGCGCGGGCTCCAGCTGGTCAGCCTGCTGGCCGAGCGCTGGGGCAGCCGGCGGACGCCCAAGGGCAAGATCGTCTGGTTCGAGCTGTCGCTCTAGCGGCTCGGCCGTCCGGGTGGGCTCTCCCGGCGGCCCGCCGTGTCGGTGCGGCCGTCCGCGTCCGCCCGGCGTTCGATGGCCGCCATGCGCGTCCGCCAGCTCACCCTCGCAGCCGCCGCGCTGCTGCTCGCCGTCGGGGGCCCGGCCGGCTGCTCCGGCGCCCCGGTCCCGGCCCGCCCGCCGGAGCCCGTCCCCGTCTCCGCCGCCCCCACCGCCGTCACCGGTGACCTCCCCCCGTACGACCGGGCCGGGATCCGGGAGGGTGGCACGCTGCGCTGGGCCCTGGACGCCGTCCCCGCCACGCTGAACGTCCACGCGCCCGCAGCGACGGCCGATTCGGCGCTGTTGGCGCAAGCCCTCTACCCCTCGCTGTTCCGGCCGGACCGGCACGGCCGGCCGGTCCCCGACCCGGACTACCTGGAGTCCGCCGAGTCCACCCCGCCCGGGCAGCTGCCCCAGGTCGTCACCTACCGGCTCAACCCGCGCGCCGTCTGGAGCGACGGCACCCCGCTCTCGGTGGCCGACTTCACCGCCCAGCGGGCCGCGCTCTCCGGCCGGGACCCCGCGTACACCGCCGCCCGTCCGGCCGGCTACGACGCGATCGACTCGATCACCCAGGGCGCCGACCGGTCCGAGGTCAAGGTCGTCCTCCGCCGCTCCTGCGCCGGCTGGCAGAACCTGTTCGGGCCGCTGTACCCCGCGGTCGACACCGCCACCCCGGCCGCCTTCGATCGGCCGCTGACCGGAGCGACGGCCGGACACCCCACCGCGGGGCCGTTCACGGTCTCCGGGTACGACGTTCCGGGCGGCCGGGTCACCCTGGTGCGCAACCCGCTCTGGTGGGGGGAGACGCCGAAGGCCGACCGGATCGACTTCCTGGCCACCCCGGCCGAGCGCCGGCTGGACGCGCTCGACCAGGACCGGCTCGACATCGCCCCGATCACGACGGCCGTCGACCGGGCCTCGGCGGCGCCCGGCAGCTCGGGTGACGCCGCCGACACCGTCGACGCCGCCGCCCGGGCGCTGCGGCGCGCCGAGGCGCTGCCCGGCGTCACCGTGCACCGGGCCGCCGCGGCCTCGCTCACCCAGCTCACCCTGAACGCCGCCCGCGGGCCGCTCACCGACCCGGCCGTCCGCCAGGCCCTCGCCCGGTCCGTCGACCGGCGGCGGACCGCCGACGCCGCGCTCACCCCGTTCGGGCTGGCCCCGGCACCGCTCGGCAGCCACCTGCTGGCCGGCGACCAGGACGGCTACCGCGACAACGGCGACGTCCTCGGCCCGGTGGACGCCGGCCGGCTGCTGGACCGGGCGGGCTGGAAGCGTCCGGCGAGCGGCGGCACCCGGACCAAGGACGGCCGGTCCCTCGTCCTCACCCTGCTGATCCCCGCCGACTCCGCGCTGGCCCGCCGGACGGCCGACGCGCTGACCGCCGGCCTCGCCTCGGCGGGCATCGCCCTGCGGCCGGTGCCGGTCCCCGCCGAGGCCTTCGTTCCCGGCCACCTGGCCACCGGGGACTACGACCTCGCGCTGTTCGCCTGGCCGGCCGGCCCCGATCCGGCGGCCGACCAGCGCCCGGTCTACGCCAAGCCCCGGCCCGGTCCGGACGGCGCCCTGGAGCCCGGCGACAACTACGGCCGGGTGGGCACGGAGGAGATCGACCGGCTCCTCGACCGCGCCGCCGCGGAGCTGGACGGGACCGCCCGATCGGCCCTGCTCCAGGAGGCCGACACCCGGATCTGGCAGCTCGGCCACTCCGTCCCGCTCTACCAGCGCCCGGAGCTGGTCGCCGTCCGTGACGACGTCGCGGCCGCCGGCGCCTGGGGCTTCACCCGGCCGCGCTTCCAGGACGTCGGTTTCCTCGCCCGCTGAGCCGGCCGCGCGGCGGGCCCGCGGAGCGCGAGGACGGCGCGGGGCAGGGCGGGGAACGGCAGGGCGGCAGCGCGGGGAACCGCAGGGCGGCGAGCGGGCCCCGGACGGGCCGGCGGTGGTCGGGCGGCCCGGTGTCCGGGAGCCGTTCCCACGGCGTCCGCCGGGTGAAGAGCGGGTGATCCATCTGTGATCTTGATCCCGCCCGACCTGCTCGTTTCGGCCGACCTGGAGGGTTCCACGTACGATAGGAGGAAGCCGTGGCATGTCCTGCCCGGCGGGTGGACCGGTAGTAGCAGGCGGTACGGGCGGCGGCGATCAACAGGGATCGCCGGTCGGCGTCACGCAGCCGGGCGCCGTAACCCACGATTCCGGGAGAATCCGCTCCGCATGCCCACGCGCAATGACATCCGCAACGTTGCCATCGTCGCCCACGTCGACCACGGCAAGACCACGCTGGTCGACGCCATGCTGAAGCAGGCCGGCGCCTTCGCCGCCCACCAGCACCTCGACGACCGCATGATGGACTCCAACGACCTGGAGCGCGAGAAGGGCATCACCATTCTCGCGAAGAACACCGCCGTCAAGTACCACCCCAAGGAGGGTGGCGCGCCGATCACGATCAACATCATCGACACCCCCGGCCACGCCGACTTCGGTGGTGAGGTCGAGCGCGGCCTGTCGATGGTCGACGCGGTCGTGCTGCTGGTCGACGCCTCCGAGGGTCCGCTGCCGCAGACCCGCTTCGTGCTCCGCAAGGCGCTGACGGCCAAGCTGCCGGTCATCCTCTGCATCAACAAGACCGACCGTCCGGACTCCCGGATCGACGAGGTCATCAACGAGACCTACGACCTGTTCCTGGACCTCGACGCCACCGAGGAGCAGATCGAGTTCCCGATCGTCTACGCCTGTGCGCGTGACGGCGTCGCCTCGATGACCAAGCCGGAGAACGGCACCGTGCCGGCCGACAGCGACTCGCTGGAGCCGTTCTTCTCCACCATCCTGGAGCACGTCCCGGCCCCGACCTACGACGAGGACGCCCCGCTCCAGGCGCACGTCACCAACCTGGACGCCGACAACTTCCTCGGCCGTATCGCGCTCTGCCGCGTCGAGCAGGGCGAGCTGCGCAAGGGCCAGCAGGTCGCGTGGATGAAGCGGGACGGCTCCGTCCAGCAGGTCAAGATCACCGAGCTGCTGATGACCGAGGCGCTCACCCGCAAGCCGGCCGAGGTGGCCGGCCCGGGCGACATCTGCGCCGTCGCGGGCATCCCCGAGATCATGATCGGCGAGACCCTGGCCGACCTGGAGAACCCGGTCGCGCTGCCGCTCATCACGGTGGACGAGCCGGCCATCTCGATGGTCATCGGCACCAACACCTCGCCGCTGGTCGGCAAGGGCGGCAAGGGCCACAAGGTCACCGCCCGCATGGTGAAGGACCGCCTGGACCGCGAGCTGATCGGTAACGTCTCGCTCCGCGTGCTGCCGACCGAGCGTCCGGACGCCTGGGAGGTCCAGGGCCGTGGCGAGCTGGCGCTGGCCATCCTGGTCGAGACCATGCGCCGGGAGCTGTTCGAGCTGACCGTCGGCAAGCCGCAGGTCGTCACCAAGGTCATCAACGGCAAGACCCACGAGCCGGTCGAGCGGATGACCATCGACAGCCCCGAGGAGTACCTCGGCGCGATCACCCAGCTGATGGCGACCCGCAAGGGCCGCATGGAGACCATGACGAACCACGGCTCCGGCTGGGTCCGCATGGAGTTCATCGTCCCGTCGCGCGGTCTGATCGGCTTCCGGACCCAGTTCCTGACCGACACCCGCGGCACCGGCATCGCGCACAGCATCTTCGAGGGCCACGAGCCGTGGTTCGGCGAGCTGCGGATGCGCAACAACGGTTCGCTGGTCGCGGACCGCGCGGGCGTCGTGACGCCGTTCGCGATGATGGGCATCCAGGAGCGCGGCACGCTCTTCGTCGAGCCCACCACCGAGGTGTACGAGGGCATGATCGTCGGCGAGAACTCGCGCCAGGACGACATGGACATCAACATCACCAAGGAGAAGAAGCTCACCAACATGCGTGCCGCTTCCTCCGACACCACCGAGAACCTGGTGCCGCCGCGCAAGCTCTCGCTGGAGCAGTCGCTGGAGTTCTGCCGCGAGGACGAGTGCATCGAGGTCACCCCGGAGACCGTGCGAATCCGCAAGGTCGTCCTGGACCAGAAGGAGCGTGGCCGTTCGGCTTCGCGCGCCAAGAAGGCCTGACACCCGGGTTTAAACAGCCTTTGGCTTGAATCGGTCGCCCCCCTTTCCAATGGAGAGGGGGGCGATCGTTTTTCACTACTCCACGCTGTCGACGCGCGTATAAACGGAATAGCGCTTAACACGGCAAGGTGTCCGCTGAGCGAACGTGACAGTCCGTCATTCATGACGACTGTCCGTTTAATGCCTGTCTGAGTATGTCTCTTATGTCCGATTTTCGAAACTTACCGACCGTTCATGTGACCTAATTGAGATCGCTAGTGGTCACTTTCGTGTCCGTACGTGACGGATAGTGGGTGCAGTCAGGCTCGGGTCAAGGGTTAACGCGCAGGGGTGCGCGCCGAAACCACGAGCGCGGACGGCACAACGGAAGCGGCGTCAGCCGACCGTGGTGCTCTCCTCGTTGGAAAGTCGATTTCAGGAGGCATCCCCCATGCGCGGTGCAACCCAGACCAAGTGGATCGTCGCGGCGACCGCTATCGCCCTCGCGGCGACCGCTTGCAGCACCAGCTCGAAGAGCAGTGACAAGGCCTCTTCCGGCGGCGGCAGCATCGCCGTCCAGCTCGGCGAGCCGCAGCACGGTCTGGTTCCCCAGAACACCGCGGAGTCGGAGGGTGCCGAGGTCCTCGGTGCCGTCTTCGCCGGCCTGGTCGAGTACGACAACAAGACCAACGAGCCGAAGCTGCGCGTCGCCGAGTCGATCGAGAGCGCCGACAGCAAGCTCTGGACGATCAAGCTGAAGGACGGCTACACCTTCCACAACGGTGAGAAGGTGACCGCCCAGTCGTTCGTCGACGCCTGGAACTGGGGCGCCAACCAGGACAACGCGGCCGAGGGCCTGCCGTTCTTCGCCAAGATCGACGGCTCCGAGGAGCTGGCCCCGGGCAAGGACAAGAAGCCCGCCGCCGACAAGCTCAAGGGCCTGACGGTCGTCGACGACAAGACCTTCACCGTCGCGCTGACGCAGCCGTTCTCCCAGTTCAAGACCATGCTGGGCTACAACGCGTTCTACCCGCTGCCCAAGGCGTTCTTCACCGACCCGAAGGCGTTCGCCGACAAGCCGATCGGCAACGGCCCGTTCGAGATGGACGGCGCCTGGGAGCACAACAAGCAGATCAAGGTCAAGCGCTACGAGAACTTCCCTGCCTCGGACGGCAAGGCGAAGCTCCAGGGCGTCACCTTCAAGATCTACGACAACCTGGACACCGCGTACAACGACCTGCGCGCCGACAACATCCAGGCCACCGACAAGCTGCCGATCTCGGCCCTGTCGAGCGTCAAGAGCGAGTTCGGCGACCGCTACATCTACAAGCCGGAGTCCGGCGTCGGCTACATCGGCTTCCCGATCGCCACCAACCCGGCCACCTACGGCAAGCCGGAGATCCGCAAGGCGATCTCGATGGCGATCGACCGCGAGGCGATCACCAAGACGATCTTCTCGGGCACCCGCGTCCCGGCCGACGACTTCGTCAACCCGCTGATCCCGGGCTACCGCAAGGGCGCCATGGGCGACGCGGCGAAGTACGACCCGGTCAAGGCCAAGCAGCTCTTCGACACGGCCGGTGGCGTCCCCGGCAACACCATCGAGCTGGGCTACAACGCCGATGGTGGCCACAAGGAGTGGATCGAGGCCGTCGCGAACCAGCTGAAGAAGAACCTGGGCATCGAGGTCACCACCAAGCCGTTCGAGAAGTTCGGCAAGATCCTCGACGCGCTGGGCGGCAAGCAGTACTCGGGCGCCTTCCGCATGGCGTGGTCGATGGACTACCCGTCGATCGAGAACTACCTCCGTCCGATCTTCTCCAAGGTCGCGATCGAGAACGGCTCGAACTACGGCGGCTACGTCAACGACAAGTTCGAGGACCTGCTGAACCAGGCCGACCAGGCGAAGACCCAGGACGAGGGCCAGAAGCTGTACCAGCAGGCCGACGACATCCTGGTGCAGGACCTGCCGTACATCCCGGTGTACACCTACATGTCCTCCGCCGCGTACAGCAAGAAGATCAAGAACTTCGACACCGACGCCCAGGGCCGTATGAACCTGGACGAGGTCGAGCTCGCCGGCTGATCCGGTTAATCAGACGATCGGGGGCGGGTGGGCCGGACTACAGTCCGAGTCCTCCCGCCTCCCTTCCTTGTCCGAAAGTGTGGAGGTCTGATGGGCCGCTATGTCATCCGCCGACTGATACAGGCGATCCCTGTCCTGCTCGGTGCGACGCTGCTGATCTATGCGTTGGTGCACTACCTGCCCGGTGACCCGGTGCAGGCTCTGGCCGGCGAGAAGCGGGCCGACCCGCTCGTGGCGGAGATGATCCGCCAGAAGTACCACCTGAACGACCCGTTCCTGCTGCAGTACTGGAACTACATCTCAGGGGTCTTCCAGGGGAACCTCGGCGAGAGCCTGACCGGTCGCTCGGTGACCGACATGATCAGCGAGGCGTTCCCGTACACCGTCAACCTCGCCGTGGTCGCCTTCGTCATGGAGGCCGTCATCGGGGTGCTGGCGGGTGTCATGGCGGCCCTGCGCAAGGGCAAGTTCATCGACCAGCTGGTCCTCATCAGCACGCTGTTCGTGATCTCGATCCCGGTCTTCGTCACCGGCTTCGTGCTCCAGCTGGTCCTCGGCGTGAAGCTCAAGACCGACTACGGCATCGACTTCTTCCCGGTCTCCTTCAACGAGGACGACGGGCTGCGGGCCTACCTGCTGCCGGCGTTCGTGCTGGCGTCGACCTCGCTCGCGTACGTCGCCCGACTGACCCGCACCAGCCTGATGGAGACCATGCGCGCGGACTACGTCCGCACCGCGGTCGCCAAGGGTCTGAAGCGTCGTCGGGTCATCGGCCGGCACGCCCTGCGCAACGCGCTGATCCCGATCGTCACCTTCCTCGGTGCCGACCTCGGCGGTCTGATGGGTGGCGCGGTCATCACCGAGAAGATCTTCAACATGCACGGCATCGGCGGTCTGCTCGCCCAGTCCGTGTACCAGAAGCAGGGCACGGTGATCGTCGGCATGGTCACCCTGCTGGTGATGATCTACCTGATCACCACCCTGCTCGTGGACCTGCTGTACGCCGTGCTCGACCCGAGGATCCGCTATGAGTGACACCATCACCGTGGGCCCCGACGCCCCCGAGGACAAGGCCCCGAAGGCCGCGCCGGAGAAGAAGCAGAAGCCCGAGCGCGTTGCCAGCCTCTGGTCCGACGCGCTGCGCGACCTGCGCCGCAACCCGGTCTTCATCATCGGCGCCGTGCTGGTCTCCGCCCTGCTGGTGATCGCCGCCGTGCCGCAGCTGTTCACCGACGGCAACCCGCTCGCGGGCGGCGCGTGCGACCTGGCCGACTCGCTGAAGCGCCCGAGTGCCGAGCACTGGTTCGGCTTCGACGTGCAGGGCTGTGACGTCTACACCCGCACCATCTGGGGCGCCCGCAACTCGATCATCGTCGGTGTGCTCACCACCACCACGGTCACCGTGATCGGTGCCCTGCTCGGCCTGCTGGCCGGCTGGGTCGGCGGCATCACCGACAGCATCCTGTCGCGCTTCACCGAGATCTTCTTCTCGATCCCGCTGCTGCTCGGCGGCATGCTGATCATGTCGATGCTCGGCAAGGGCAACGCCTACACCGTCTCCGTCGTGATGGCCGTGCTCGGCTGGCCGCAGATCTTCCGCATCATGCGTGCCTCGGTGCTGTCCAACAAGCACAACGACTACGTGATGGCGGCCAAGGCGCTCGGCGCCGGCAGCTTCCGGATCACCTTCCGTCACATCCTGCCGAACGCCATCGCCCCGGTGATCGTCGTTTCCGCGATCAGCCTGGGTGTGTACATCGGTGCCGAGGCGGCCCTGTCCTACCTGGGCATCGGTGTCCAGTCCCCGGAGATCTCCTGGGGCCTGATGATCAGCGACGCCCAGCCCCGCTTCCTGACCGCCCCGCACGTGCTGCTCTTCCCGTCCGCGGTGCTGAGCGTCACGGTGCTGGCGTTCATCATGCTCGGCGACGCGGTGCGCGACGCCCTCGACCCGAAGCTCCGCTGAGAGAAGAGGTGACGACCCGATGACCACCGTGATCGAGAAGAACCAGAAGAGCGGCCGCCTCGAAATCGGCACCCCGCTGCTGGAGGTCCGTGACCTCCACGTGGAGTTCCACACCCGGGACGGCGTCGCCAAGGCCGTGAACGGCGTGAACTACTCCGTCGCCGCCGGTGAGACCCTGGCGGTGCTCGGCGAGTCCGGCTCCGGCAAGTCGGTGACCGCGCAGACCATCATGGGCATCCTGGACATGCCCCCCGGCAAGATCAGCCAGGGGCAGATCCTCTTCCGCGGCCAGGACATGCTCGCGATGAAGGAGGAGGAGCGCCGGCTGATCCGCGGCCAGAAGATCGCGATGATCTTCCAGGACGCGCTCTCCTCGCTGAACCCGGTGATGACCGTCGGCGACCAGCTCGGCGAGATGTTCCGGGTGCACCGCGGCCTGTCCAAGAAGGAAGCCCGGGCCAAGGCCGTCGAGCTGATGGACCGGGTGCGCATCCCCGCCGCCAAGCAGCGGGTGGGCGACTACCCCCACCAGTTCTCCGGCGGTATGCGCCAGCGCATCATGATCGCCATGGCGCTCTCCATGGAGCCCGACCTGATCATCGCCGACGAGCCCACCACCGCCCTGGACGTCACCGTCCAGGCCCAGGTGATGGACCTGCTGGCGGAGCTGCAGGCCGAGTACAACATGGGCCTGATCCTGATCACCCACGACCTCGGCGTGGTCGCCGACGTCGCGGACAAGATCGCCGTGATGTACGCCGGCCGGATCGTCGAGACCGCCCCGGTGCACGACCTGTACGCGAACCCCGCGCACCCGTACACCAAGGGCCTGCTCCGCTCGATCCCGCGCCTGGACCAGAAGGGCCAGGAGCTGTACGCGATCAAGGGCCTGCCCCCGAACCTGCTGAAGGTCCCGGCCGGCTGCGCGTTCAACCCCCGCTGTGACGTCGCCACCGACCTGTGCCGCTCGGAGACCCCGAAGCTGCACCAGGTGACCGACAAGGACGGCACGGAGCTCACCGGCCGCCGCAGCGCGTGCCACCTCTGGAAGGAGACCCTCCATGGCTGAGCCCATCCTGGAGGTCAAGGACCTGGTCAAGCACTACCCGCTGACCCAGGGCATCCTCTTCAAGAAGCAGGTCGGCGCGGTCAAGGCGGTCGACGGCATCTCCTTCGACCTGATGAAGGGCGAGACGCTCGGCATCGTCGGCGAGTCCGGCTGTGGCAAGTCCACGCTGGCCAAGGTGCTGATGAACCTGGAGCGGGCCACCTCCGGCCAGGTGCTGTTCAAGGGCGAGGACATCTCCAAGCTGTCCGGCGCCGCCCTCAAGGCGGTCCGCCGGAACATCCAGATGGTGTTCCAGGACCCTTACACCTCGCTCAACCCGCGCATGACGGTCGGCGACATCATCGGCGAGCCCTTCGAGATCCACCCCGAGGTGGCTCCCAAGGGCGACCGCCGCAAGGCCGTCCAGGACCTCCTGGACGTCGTCGGCCTGAACCCGGAGTACATCAACCGGTACCCGCACCAGTTCTCCGGCGGCCAGCGCCAGCGCATCGGCATCGCCCGCGGCCTGGCGCTCAAGCCCGAGATCATCATCTGCGACGAGCCGGTCTCCGCGCTGGACGTCTCGGTCCAGGCCCAGGTGATCAACCTGCTGGACCAGCTGCAGACCGAGTTCGAGCTGTCGTACATGTTCATCGCGCACGACCTCTCGATCGTCCGGCACATCTCCGACCGGGTCGGCGTGATGTACCTGGGCAAGATGGTCGAGATCGGCAGCGACGAGGCGATCTACGAGAACGCCACGCACCCGTACACCCAGGCGCTGCTCTCCGCGGTGCCGGTGCCGGACCCGACGGCGCGCGAGTCCCGCGACCGGATCATCCTGACCGGCGACATCCCCTCGCCGGCCAACCCGCCGTCCGGCTGCCGGTTCCGCACCCGCTGCTGGAAGGCGGAGGAGCGCTGCTCCACCGAGTCCCCGCTGCTGGCGATCCCGACCACGCTGAGCGGCGCGGCCGCCCACGAGTCGGCCTGCCACTTCGCCGAGGTCCGGGAGACGGTCGCCGCCGTCTGATCCCCGAGGCGTTCCCCCGGAAGGGCCCGCGGCTTTCGAGCCGGGGGCCCTTCCGGCGTTCCGTCAACTTCCCGCGCGGTCCGCTGCACCCGTCCGGGGGTACCCGACTCGCGCCGCCGGGCGGCCGCGCTTCTCATGGGGTGTGATGCGACACACACCTTGAGGAGGGACCTCCATGCCCGCAGCCACTCGTGCTCGATGGGTCCTCGCCGCTGCGACATCTGTGGCCCTGGTGGCCAGTGGGTGCAGCAGTAGCGGCGGAGGCGGCAGTTCGTCGGACAGCAGCAAGACCTTCAGCTACCAGAGCAGCGAGCCGCAGAACCCCCTGCAGCCCGCGAACGCGAACGAGACCGGTGGCGGCCGCATCCTGCAGAACCTGTTCAAGGGGCTGGTCGACTACGACCCCAGCACTGCCAAGATCCGGATGCAGGTCGCGGACTCGATCGACACCAGTGACTCGCAGACCTTCAACGTCACGCTGAAGAGCGGCTGGACGTTCCACGACGGCACTCCGGTCACGTCGCAGAACTTCGTGGACGCCTGGAACTGGGGCGCGACCACCAGCAACAACCAGATCAACAGCTCCTGGTTCTCCGACATCGAGGGCTACCAGGACGTCCACCCGGCCAGTGGCCAGCCGACCGCGACCAAGATGTCCGGGCTGACCGTCACCGACGACACGCACTTCACCGTCAAGCTGCGGAACAAGGTCTCGTACTTCGAGTACAAGCTCGGTTACATCGCCTTCTCCCCGCTCCCCACCGCCTTCTTCAACGACCCGGCCGGGTACGGGCAGAAGCCGGTGGGCAACGGCGCCTACCAGTTCGTCAGCTGGGACCACAACCAGCAGGTGGTGACCAAGGCGTACCCGAACTACCAGGGCGTGGACAAGCCGAAGAACGGCGGCATCGTCTTCAAGATGTACAACACGGCCGAGGCGGCCTACGCGGACCTGCAGTCCAACAACCTCGACGTGATGGACCAGGTGCCGCCCTCCGCGCTGGCCACCTACAAGAGCGACCTCGGGGACCGGGCGATCGACGCGCCGCAGGGCGCCATCCAGAACATCGGCTTCACGCTCTACCAGCCGGAGTGGGCGGGCCCCGACAAGGCCAAGGTCCGTCAGGGCCTGTCGATGGCGATCGACCGGTCGACCATCACCAAGACCGTTCTCCAGGGCTCGCGCGCGCCGGCCTCCGCCTGGGTCGCGGACGGCGTCGAGGGCTACAAGAGCGGCCAGTGCGGCGACTTCTGCAACTTCGACCCGGCCAAGGCGAAGCAGCTCGTCACCGAGGGCGGCGGCGTCCCCGGCAACAAGCTGACCATCACCTACAACGCGGACGGCGGCCACAAGGAATGGGTGGACGCGGTCTGCAACTCGATCCGGCAGAGCACCGGCGTGGACTGCGTGGGTGACCCGAAGCCCGACTTCAAGACCGCCCGTGCGGCGATCACCGGCCACCAGATCAGCGGCGCCTTCCGGACCGGCTGGGTGCAGGACTACCCGTTGAACGCCAACTTCATGGCCGACGTCTACCGCACCGGCGCCGCGTCCAACGACTTCGGTTACAGCAGCCCGCAGTTCGACCAGCTGGCCGACCAGGCCGACCGCGCCGCCAGCGTGAGCGACACGGTGACCGGCTACCAGGCGGCGGAGAAGGTGCTGGCCAACGACATGCCGGCCATCCCGCTCTGGTACTACCGCACCAACTCGGGCTACTCCACCAAGGTCCAGAACGTGGCCTTCGACTCCTTCGGCAACCCGGCCTGGACCCAGGTCGAGGTCAAGGGCTGATCCAGCCCCCCGCGCCGGCCCCGCCCTCCCCGCACGGAGGGCGGGGCCCGGGCACTCGGCCCGACGGCCCTCCGCACCCGGTCAGGGGCCGACCAGTCACCTAGGAAGGAGGCTCGGATGGGAAGTTATGTGCTGCGGCGGGTGCTGCAGATGATCCCGGTGTTCTTCGGATCCACATTCCTGATCTTCCTGATGGTCTACACGCTGCCGGGGGACCCGGTCGCCGCGCTGTTCGGGGACAAGGCCGCCGACCCGGCGGTGGTGGCCAACCTGAAGCACAAGTACTACCTCGACCAGCCGCTCTGGAAGCAGTACCTGCACTACATGGGGAACCTCTTCCAGGGTGACTTCGGGGTGAGTTTCACCGGCCGCTCGGTCACCGACATCATGGCGGACGCCTTCCCGGTCACCATCCGGCTGGCCCTGATGGCCTTCGCGTTCGAGCTGGTCGTCGGGCTGACGCTCGGTCTGATCGCCGGCCTCAAGCGCGGCAGCGTCCAGGACACCCTGGTGCTGGTCCTGACCCTGGTGGTGATCTCGATCCCGGTGTTCGTCCTGGCGTACATCGCCCAGACGATCTTCGCGACCAATCTGGGCTGGGTCACCCCGACCGTCCAGGACTCCACGGACCTCTCCCAGCTGATCCTGCCCGCGATCGTGCTGGGTTCGCTCTCCCTCGCCTACGTCGCCCGGCTCACCCGGACGTCGATCGGGGAGAACCTGCGGGCCGACTACATGCGCACCGCGGTGGCCAAGGGCCTGCCCCGGCGGACCGTCATCACGCGCCACCTGCTGCGCAATTCGCTGATCCCGGTGGTCACCTTCCTCGGGACCGACCTCGGCGCGCTGATGGGCGGCGCGATCGTCACCGAGGGCATTTTCAACGTCCAGGGCATCGGCAACGTGCTGTACCGGGCGATCAACCAGAAGGAGGGCCCCACCGTGGTCGGCATCGTGACCGTCCTGGTGATCGTCTACCTGGTCGCCTCCCTGATCGTCGACCTGCTCTACGCGGTCCTGGACCCGAGGATCCGCTATGCCTGACCTGCGTGACGAGGGCGAGTTCAAGCCGCATCCGGCGCCGGGGGTCGACCACCTCGACTACGCCGGCGAGCAGGGCATGGCGGTCGAGCAGGAGACCCTGGTCGAGGGCGACCCGGCCAAGCGGGAGGAAGCCCGCAGCCTCTGGGGCGATGCCTGGCGGGACCTGCGGCGGAGGCCGATCTTCCTGATCTCGGCCCTGCTGATCGTGCTGCTGATCGTGATGTCGATCTTCCCCTGGGCGTTCACCGACGCCAACCCCCGCAAGGCCGATCTGGTCAACGACTTCCTGAAGCGCCCGGACTGGACGGACTTCTTCGGCGCCGGCTGGTTCGGCTACGACGGCCAGGGCCGGTCCATCTACGCCCGGGTGGTCTACGGGGCCCGCGCCTCGATCACCGTCGGCATCTTCGTGACCCTGGGGGTCACCCTGCTCGGCGGGCTGACCGGGATGGTCGCCGGGTACTTCGGCGGCGCGGTGGATGCCGTGATCTCCCGGATCGTCGACATCTTCTTCGGCATCCCGCTGCTGCTCGGCGCACTGGTCCTGCTGGGCGCCTTCTCCGCCCGCACGGTGTGGAGCGTGGTGATCGCCCTCGCGGTGCTCGGCTGGACGCAGATCGCGCGTGTCATGCGCGGCGCCGTCCTGACCGTCAAACAGTCGGACTACGTGGTGGCGGGCCGAGCGCTCGGCGCGGGGACCGGGCGGCTGATGTTCCGGCACATCCTGCCGAACGCGCTCGCCCCGGTGATCGTCGTCGCCACCATCGCGCTGGGCGGTTACATCGCGACCGAGGCCACGCTGAGCTTCCTCGGCATCGGCCTGCAGGACCCGACCATCTCCTGGGGCATCGACATCGCCTCCGCCCAGAAGGTCATCCGGACGGCCCCGTACGTGCTGTTCTTCCCGGCCGCGGCGCTGTCGATCACGGTGCTGGCCTTCATCATGCTGGGCGACGCGGTGCGCGACGCCCTCGACCCGAAGCTTCGCTGAGCGAGGGGACTCATCGTGACCACAGCTGTCGACACCGGCAAGCCGAAGCGGGAGGCGCCCTACGAGGGGCCGCTGCTGGACGTCCGGGACCTGCACGTGGAGTTCGTCACCCGGGACGGCGTGGCGAAGGCGGTCAACGGGGTCAACTACAGCGTCCGCGCGGGGGAGACCCTGGCGGTGCTGGGGGAGTCCGGTTCGGGCAAGTCGGTGACCGCGCAGGCGATCATGGGCATCCTGGACATGCCCCCGGCCCGCATCCCCCAGGGGGAGATCCGCTTCCGGGGCCAGGACATGCTGACGATGGGCAAGGAGGAGCGGCGGAAGATCCGGGGCCAGAAGATCGCGATGATCTTCCAGGACGCGCTCTCCTCGCTCAACCCCGTGCTGAGCGTCGGGTTCCAGCTCGGCGAGATGTTCCGGGCGCACCACGGGACCTCGCGCAAGGAGGCCAAGGCCAAGGCCGTCGACCTGATGGACCGGGTGCGCATCCCGGCGGCGAAGGACCGGGTCAACGACTATCCGCACCAGTTCTCCGGCGGTATGCGCCAGCGCATCATGATCGCGATGGCGCTGGCGCTGGAGCCGGACCTGATCATCGCCGACGAGCCGACCACGGCGCTGGACGTGACGGTCCAGGCCCAGGTGATGGACCTGCTGGCGGAGCTGCAGGCCGAGTTCCACATGGGTCTGATCCTGATCACCCACGACCTCGGCGTGGTGGCCGACGTCGCGGACAAGATCGCCGTGATGTACGCCGGCCGGATCGTCGAGACCGCCCCGGTGCACGAGCTGTACGCGCGACCGGCCCATCCGTACACCAGGGGCCTGCTGGACTCGATCCCGCGCCTGGACCAGAAGGGCCAGGAGCTCTACGCGATCAAGGGCCTGCCGCCCAACCTGCTGCGGATCCCGACCGGTTGTGCCTTCAACCCGCGCTGCCCACGGGCCCAGGACATCTGCCGGGCCGAGGTGCCGCAGCTGTTCCAGGTCACCGCGGACGACGGCACCGAGCTGCCCGGGCGGGGCAGCGCCTGCTTCTTCTGGAAGGAGACCCTCCATGGCTGACGGGGCCAGCCCGCTCGGGGCGGCGGTGCCGCAGGAGGTGGCGTTCACGCAGGAGGTTCCGCGCGGCGAGCCGATCCTCGAAGTCCGGGACCTGGTGAAGCACTTCCCGCTGACGAAGGGCATCGTCTTCAAGAAGCAGGTCGGCGCGGTGAAGGCCGTCGACGGGGTCAGCTTCGACCTGATGCAGGGCGAGACGCTCGGCATCGTGGGGGAGTCCGGCTGCGGCAAGTCCACGCTGGCCAAGGTGCTGATGAACCTGGAGCCGGCCACCGGCGGGTCGGTGCGCTACAAGGGGGAGGAGATCTCCCGGCTGTCCGGCGCGGGGCTGAAGGCGGTCCGCCGGAACATCCAGATGGTGTTCCAGGACCCGTACACCTCGCTCAACCCGCGGATGACGGTCGGCGACATCATCGGCGAGCCGTACGAGATCCACTCCGACGTGGCACCGAAGGGCGACCGCCGCCGGGCCGTGCAGGACCTGCTGGACGTGGTCGGCCTGAACCCGGAGTACATCAACCGGTACCCGCACCAGTTCTCGGGGGGCCAGCGCCAGCGGATCGGCATCGCCCGGGGGCTGGCGCTCAAGCCGGAGGTGATCATCTGCGACGAGCCGGTCTCCGCGCTGGACGTCTCGGTCCAGGCCCAGGTGATCAACCTGCTGGAGCAGCTCCAGGGCGAGTTCAACCTCTCGTACATGTTCATCGCGCACGACCTCTCGATCGTCCGGCACATCTCCGACCGGGTCGGCGTGATGTACCTCGGCCGGATGGTCGAGATCGGCTCCGACCTGGAGATCTACGACCACGCGACGCATCCGTACACCCAGGCGCTGCTCTCCGCGGTGCCGGTGCCGGACCCGACGGCGCGCGAGTCGCGGGACCGGATCGTGCTCGTCGGGGACGTGCCGTCGCCGGCCAACCCGCCGTCCGGCTGCCGGTTCCGCACCCGCTGCTGGAAGGCCCGGGAGCGGTGCGCCACGGAGGTGCCGCTGCTGGCCGCTCCGGCCTGGCTGGACGGGCTCGCCCGGCACGACTCGGCCTGCCACTTCGCGGCGGAGCGCGGGCCCGACGAGGGCGGGCCGGGCCGCGAGGGCGGCGCGGCGCCCGCATCGGAATCCAGTTGACACAGTTGCGCTGACCCCGCACCAAGGGCGCGTCCTCCATCCGGAGGGCGCGCCCTTGCGTTGTCCTGCGGAAACGCCGGAATTCCGGCCCCGAAAATGATCATTACGCTCCGTAAAGCATCGAATACCGGAACTTATTGTTCGGTATTCGGAAACCGGAGTCCGGGCTTCCGCGTGCGATATGCAGGAATTTGGCGAGCATTGTCACGACTTGGTCTGAGCATGTAATTGAAAAGAGATGTGGCGCGGATTCCGCCGGAGGGGTCGGGTGATCGATAGTTGCTCTGCGCGTATCAGTGGTCACCTCGCCAACTGTGCGGATCGGCCCTGAGATGTCGACCCTCGCCATGCCCGGCACACCGACTGGCGGGGCGCCGTTCGTTCGTAAGCCCCTAAATCGAGAGGCAGTTGAATGAGGCTCACCAAGACCATGCGTTGGACCGCGCTCGCGGCGTGCACCGCCCTCGCAATCTCCGCCTGCAGCACCGGCGGGGACAAGAAGTCCTCCAGCGAGGCGAGCGGCGCCGGGTCGGGCAAGACGGGCGGCGCGATCAGCGTCGAGCTGGGTGAGCCGCAGCACGGGCTGGTGCCCCAGAACACCTCCGAGTCCGAGGGCGCCGAGGTGCTCAACGCGATCTTCGCCGGCCTGGTCGACTACGACATCAAGGACAACTCGCCCAAGCTGCGGGTCGCCGAGTCGATCGAGACCCAGGACGCCACCGTCTGGACGATCAAGCTGAAGGACGGCTACACCTTCCACAACGGCGAGAAGGTCAGCGCCCAGTCCTTCGTCGACGCCTGGAACTACGGCGCCAACCAGGACAACGCGCAGGAGGCACTGCCCTTCTTCGACAAGATCCTCGGCTCCGACGAGCTGGCCCCGGGCAAGGACAAGAAGCCCACCGCCGACAAGCTCAAGGGCCTCGCGGTCGTCGACGACAAGACCTTCACCGTCACCCTCAAGGCGCCGTTCTCCCAGTTCAAGACCATGCTGGGCTACAACGCGTTCTTCCCGCTCCCGAAGGCGTTCTTCGCCGACCCGAAGGCCTTCGAGGACGCGCCGATCGGCAACGGCGCGTTCCAGATCGACGGGAAGTGGGAGCACAACAAGCAGATCAAGGTGAAGCGGTTCGAGAACTTCCCGGCGTCCGACGGAAAGGCGAAGCTGGATTCCGTCACGTTCAAGATTTACGACAAGCTGGACACCGCCTACAACGACCTGCGGGCAAACAACATCCAGATCACCGACAAGCTGCCGATCTCGGCGATGGCGACCGTCGCCCAGGAGTTCGGCGACCGCTACATCTACAAGCCGGATTCCGGCGTCGGTTACATCGGATTCCCGATCTCGACGAACCCGGCATTCGCCAAGGCGGACCTCCGCAAGGCGATCTCGATGGCGATCGACCGGGAATCGATCACCAAGACCATCTTCTCGGGCACCCGTAAGCCCGCCGACGACTTCATCAACCCGATCATTCCCGGGTACCGCCAGGGCGCGCTGGGCGACGTCGCCAAGTACAACCCGGCGAAGGCCAAGGAGCTCTTCACCCAGGCCGGCGGCCTGCCCGGCAACACGCTGGAGATCGGCTACAACGCCGACGGCGGCCACAAGGAATGGATCGAGGCGGTCGGCAACCAGCTCAAGGCGAACCTCGGGATCGACGTCACCTTCAAGCCGTTCGAGAAGTTCGGCGCGATCCTCACCGCGCTGGGCGACCACAAGTACTCCGGGGCCTTCCGCATGGCCTGGTCGATGGACTACCCGTCGATCGAGAACTACCTGCGGCCGATCTTCTCCAAGGTCGCCATCGACAACGGCTCCAACTACGGCGGCTACGTCAACGAGGAGTTCGAGTCCCTGCTGGCCCGGGCGGACGCGGCCAAGACCGACGCCGAGGGCATCAAGCTCTACCAGCAGGCCGACGACGTCCTGATCAAGGACCTGCCGTACATCCCGGTGTACACCTACATGTCCTCCGCGGCCTACACCAAGACCGTCAAGAACGTGAACGTCAACGCCCAGGGACAGATGGACCTGGCCAACGTCGAACTGGCCTGACCGACATCCATCTGACCGGCACGCCGGTTCGGGCGGCGCGGGCAACCCCCGTGCCGCCCGGCACAGGCGTGCCCCGAACCACGAGGAGGCCGCATGGGCCGCTATGTGGTCCGCCGAATCATCCAGGCCATACCTGTGATCCTCGGCGCGACGTTCCTGATCTACGCACTGGTCTTCCTGCTGCCTGGCGACCCCATCACGGCACTGGCCGGTGAGAAGCGGCAGGACCCCGCCGTCGTCGCGGTCCTGCGGGACCGCTACCACCTGGACGACCCGTTCTTCATCCAGTACTGGGACTACCTGGTCGGCCTGTTCAAGGGTGACTTCGGGGAGGACTACCGCGGCAACCAGGTCGTGGACGTGATGAAGACGGCCTTCCCGTACACCATCAACCTGGCGGTGACCGCGCTGGTCATCGAGATGGTGGTGGGTGTCACCGCGGGTGTGGTCGCGGCCCTGCGGCGCGGCAAGTTCATCGACAACGTGGTGCTGATCTCGACCCTGATGGTCATCTCGATCCCGGTCTTCGTGATCGGCTTCGTCCTGCAACTGATCCTCGGGGTGAAGCTCAACACCGACTACGGGATCGACTTCTTCCCGGTCTCGTTCAACGAGGACGCCGGCTTCCGGTCCTATCTGCTGCCGGCCTACGTCCTCGCCTCCACCTCGCTGGCGTACATCGCCCGGCTCACCCGGACCAGCCTGATCGAGGTGATGCGGGCGGACTACGTCCGCACGGCGGTCGCCAAGGGGCTCAGCCCGCTGCGGGTGGTCGTCCGGCACGGGCTGCGCAACGCGCTGATCCCGATCGTCACCTTCCTGGGCATGGACCTGGGCGGGTTGATGGGCGGCGCGGTCATCACCGAGGGCATCTTCAACATCCCCGGGGTCGGACACCAGCTCTTCCAGTCCGTCTACCTGCGGGAACGCACCATCGTGGTGGGCATCGTGAGCGCTCTGGTGCTCGTCTACCTGTTCGCCAACCTGGTGGTCGACCTGCTGTACGCCGTCCTGGACCCGAGGATCCGCTATGAGTGAGCCGACGAAGAGCGAGGACGCCAAGGTGGCGATCCCCGGGCAGCCCGGAACCGGATCGGCCGGGAGCGGGCCGGCCGCCGGAGCCGCGACGCTCACCAAGGGCGGCAAGGGCGGCAAGGCCGGCAACGAGCGGGTGGCCAGCCTGTGGACCGACGCCTGGTACGACCTGCGGCGCAACCCGCTGTTCCTGATCGGCGGGTTCCTGGCGCTGTTCATGGTGGCGCTCGCCGTCGCCCCGCACCTGTTCACCGAGGGGGACCCGACCTCGGCGGGCTTCTGCAACCTGGCCGACTCGCTGAAGCGGCCCAGCGCCGACCACTGGTTCGGCTTCGACGTCCAGGGCTGCGACATCTACACCCGCACCGTCTGGGGCGCCCGCAACTCGATCATCGTGGGCATCCTGACCACCTCGCTGGTGGTCGCCGTCGGCGGTGCGCTCGGCCTCTGGGCCGGCTGGATCGGCGGGATCTGGGACAGCCTGCTCTCCCGGGTCACCGAGATCTTCTTCGCCATCCCGCTGCTGCTCGGCGGCATGCTGATCATGTCCACCTGGGGCAAGGGCAACGCCTGGACGGTCTCCGCGGTGATGGCCGTGCTCGGCTGGCCGCAGATCTACCGGCTGATGCGCTCGGCGGTGCTCTCCAACAAGCACAACGACTACGTGGTCGCGGCCAAGGCGCTCGGCGCCGGCACCGGACGGATCGTCTCCCGGCACATCCTGCCGAACGCGGTCGCCCCGGTGATCGTGGTCTCGACCATCAACCTGGGCGTCTACATCGGGGCCGAGGCGGCGCTCTCGTACCTCGGCATCGGCATCCAGTCCCCGGCGATCTCCTGGGGTCTGATGATCAGTGACGCGCAGTCCCGCTTCCTGACCGCGCCCCACGTGCTGCTCTTCCCGGCCATCGTGCTGAGCATCACCGTGCTGGCGTTCATCATGCTCGGCGACGCGGTGCGCGACGCCCTCGACCCGAAGCTGCGCTGAGGAGGGCCGCGGACGATGAGTGACGCGACGAAGCTGTCGAAGCAGGCGAAGGACGGCGCCCCGCGCCGGGACGCGGTGGAGGTGATCGGTGGCGGCCGGGAGAGCCTGGTCCCCGGGACGCCGCTGCTGGAGGTCGACGACCTGCACATCGAGTTCCACACCCGGGACGGCGTGGCCAAGGCCGTGAACGGCGTGAGCTACTCGGTGTCGGCGGGGGAGACCCTGGCGGTGCTGGGCGAGTCCGGTTCGGGCAAGTCGGTGACCGCGCAGGCGATCATGGGCATCCTGGACATGCCGCCCGGCAAGATCACCGCCGGCTCGATCCGGTTCCGGGGCGAGGACCTGCTCACCATGAGCCCCAAGGCACGGCGGGCGGTGCGCGGCCGGAAGATCGCGATGATCTTCCAGGACGCGCTCTCCTCGCTGAACCCGGTGCTCAGCGTGGGCTACCAGCTCGGCGAGATGTTCCGGGTGCACCAGGGGGCCTCCCGCAAGGAGGCCAAGGACAAGGCCGTCGAGCTGATGGAGCGGGTGCGCATCCCCGCCGCCAGGCAGCGGGTGGGCGACTACCCGCACCAGTTCTCCGGCGGTATGCGCCAGCGCATCATGATCGCCATGGCGCTGGCGCTGGAGCCGGACCTGATCATCGCCGACGAGCCGACCACGGCGCTGGACGTGACGGTCCAGGCCCAGGTGATGGACCTGCTGGCGGAGCTGCAGGCCGAGTTCAACATGGGTCTGATCCTGATCACCCACGACCTCGGCGTGGTGGCCGACGTCGCGGACAAGATCGCCGTGATGTACGCCGGCCGGATCGTCGAGACCGCCCCGGTGCACGAGCTGTACGCGCGACCGGCGCACCCGTACACCAAGGGCCTGCTCCGCTCGATCCCCCGGCTGGACCAGAAGGGCCAGAACCTCTACGCCATCCAGGGTCTGCCGCCGAGCCTGCTGCGGATCCCCGAGGGCTGCGCGTTCAACCCGCGCTGCGACCGGGCGACGGACCGCTGCCGCGATGAACTCCCGCGACTGGTGCCGGTGCTGGACGCCGACGGGGCCGACCTGCCGGGCCGCCGCAGCGCCTGCCACTTCTGGAAGGAGACCCTCCATGGCTGAGCCCATCCTGGAGGTCAGGGACCTGGTCAAGTACTACCCGCTGACGCAGGGGATCGTCCTCAAGAAGCAGGTCGGCGCGGTGAAGGCGGTCGACGGCATCTCCTTCGACCTGATGAAGGGCGAGACGCTCGGCATCGTGGGGGAGTCCGGCTGCGGCAAGTCCACGCTCGCCAAGGTGCTGATGAACCTGGAGCGGGCGACCTCCGGCCAGGTGCTGTTCAAGGGCGAGGACATCACCCGGCTCTCCGGCGCGGGGCTGAAGGCGGTCCGCCGGAACATCCAGATGGTGTTCCAGGACCCGTACACCTCGCTCAACCCGCGGATGACGGTGGGCGACATCATCGGCGAGCCCTTCGAAATCCACCCCGAGGTGGCTCCCAAGGGCGACCGCCGCCAGGCCGTCCAGGACCTGTTGGACGTCGTGGGTCTCAACCCGGAGTACATCAACCGGTACCCGCACCAGTTCTCCGGCGGCCAGCGCCAGCGGATCGGCATCGCCCGCGGGCTCGCGCTCAAGCCGGAGCTGATCATCTGCGACGAGCCGGTCTCCGCGCTGGACGTCTCGGTCCAGGCCCAGGTGATCAACCTGCTGGAGCAACTGCAGAGCGAGTTCGAGCTGTCGTACATGTTCATCGCGCACGACCTCTCGATCGTCCGGCACATCTCCGACCGGGTCGGCGTGATGTACCTGGGCAAGATGGTCGAGATCGGCACGGAGGACGAGATCTACTCCCACCCGACGCACCCGTACACCCAGGCGCTGCTCTCCGCGGTGCCGGTGCCGGACCCGACCGGCCGGGAGGCCCGCGAACGGATCCTGCTCAGCGGTGACCTGCCGTCGCCGGCGAACCCGCCGTCCGGCTGCCGGTTCCGCACCCGCTGCTGGAAGGCGGAGGAGCGCTGCTCCACCGAAGTCCCGCTGCTGGCGGTGCCGGCCACGCTGAGCGGCCCGGCCGCCCACGAGTCGGCCTGCCACTTCGCCGAGGTGCGGGACGTGATCGGCGCGGGCTGACCGCGCGGTGCGGCCGGTGCCCCGGGGTCGGACCGACCCCGGGGCACCGGCGCGTCCCGGGGGTCGGGCCGGTTCACCTCTGGAAGGCGACGTTCTCCCAGACGATGTCGGACAGCCCCTGGGCGCCGATGTTGGCCAGGTCGGCGCGGGCGCCGTACAGCTGCGGGCGCTGGTACAGCGGCAGGACCCCGGCCACCTTCCACAGCTCGCCGTCCGCCTGGTTGATGGCCTCGAAGGTGCCGGCCGCGTCGGTCGCGGCGGCCGCCCGGTCGAGGGCGGCGTCGGCGGCGGCGCTGCCGGTCCGGGAGTGGTTGGTGCCGCCGTTCTGGGCGAAGTTGGCCCGGTTGCCGCTGGCCGGGAACGGCGTGCCGAGCAGCGAGTAGGCGGCGATGTCGAAGTCGTGCCGGTTGACGTACTTGTCGAAGAACTCGTTGGCGGCGGCGGTCACCGTGGTGACCTTGACGCCGACGTCCTTGAGCGTCCGGGTGGTGACGGCGGCCTCGTTCTGGGCCTGGGTGACGCCGGCCGGGATGACCATCCGCAGGTTCAGCTCCCGGCCGTCCTTCTTGCGGACGTCGCCGTCGAGCTTCCACCCGGCCGCCTCCAGCTTGTGGACCGCGTCGGCCGGGTCGTAGCGGCTGAGGCCGAGGGAGTTGTCCCGGTAGGCGTTCTGGTTGGCCACCAGCAGGTGGTTGTTGAGGGTGACGGTGGGCCAGTCCAGGCCGCTGAGGTCGGAGCGGGTGATGGCGTCCCGGTTGATCGCCTGGAACAGGGCCTGCCGGACGGCCGGGTCGGTCAGGACGGGGCTCGTGCTGTTCAGCGTGAACTGGCGGAAGTCGGGCCCGCCGGCGCGGCGCACGGCGGCGCCCTTGGTGCTCCTGATGAGCTGGTAGCCGGCCACGTCGGGGCCGTTGTTGAAGAGGTCGACCTCACCCTTGGCGAAGGCGGCCGCCATCGTGTTGGGCACCATCGCGCGGAAGACGATGCGGTCCAGCAGCGGCTTCTCGCCCCACCAGGCGGGGTCGGCGACCAGGGTGACGGTCTGCGTCGCCCGGTCGAGCTTCTCCACCTTGAACGGGCCCGCGGTGACCGGTATCGCGTCCAGGTAGGCGGTGTTGAACAGCTCCGGGGTGGCGATCCGGGCGGCGGGCAGCAGCGGGGCGTTGGCGGCGCCGTTGAACATCGACTGCCACTCGGAGAAGGGCCGGTCGAAGGTCATCACGGCCTGGAACTCGTCCTTGCCCCTCTCGACCGACGAGACCAGCTCGAAGCCGGTGCTGCTGGAGGCCTTGAAGGCCGGGTCCTTCCCGTTCAGCGCGCGCCAGTTGGCCTCGATGTCGCGCCAGCCGAGCGGGGTGCCGTCGGACCACTTCGCCTTCGGGTTGAGCGTCCAGGTGACGACCTGGTGGCCGTCCCTGAACTCGGAGCGGGCGTCCTGGAGGTAGGCCGGGTTGATGCTCTGGGTGCCGGCGGCGTCGGAGCGGAAGAAGGTCGGCAGCAGCGGCTTGGTGACGGTGATCGTGGAGGACTCGCTGCCGTCGGTGTGGATCGGCGACCACTGGGTGGAGTACTGGGCGACGGCGACCCGCAGGGTGCCACCCTGGCGCAGCTCGGCCCGGTCGTGCGGATTGATGTCGATCGCGGTGAGCTTGGGCGTTTCGAGCGGGGTGGGGAGCGCTCCGGCGCCACGCGTACCGGAGCCGCACGCGCAGAGGGTCAGCGAGAGCGAGACGGCGGTGAGGCCGGCGAGCAGGGCCGTGCGGCGTGAGGTGAGGCGGCCCATGATGCTTCTCCCGGTACGGATGTGAAGGATGTGACGGGTGGTACGGCGTCACATCTTGCTGACCGGGGGAGTGAGTTGTCGAGGGGGGGGGCCCCGGCCCCGCCCCCCCCACGGGGGTTAGGGGACCCCCCCCCCCCCCCCCGGCCGGGGGGGGCGGCCGGGGGGGGGGGGGTAAATGACAATCGGGCGGGGACA
>NZ_JBHYYB010000041.1:33813-40963 GCF_042752535.1 Kitasatospora sp. NPDC059327
CTCGTTGTGCGCGTTTTGGTGGTTTTGTTGTTGTCGGGTGCTGGGGGGGGGGGGGGGGGGGGGGGGGGTGTGGGGGGGGGGGGGGCGGGCCCCCCCCCCCCCCCCGCCCCTCGGTGGTTCGGTCACCCCGCCGCGCGCCCGGTGCCGGTGGGCGCGCCGGGGTGGCGGGTGAACGTGCTCAGGCGGCGGTGAACTTGACGGTGCGGTCCTTGTCGCCGGTCTTGTCCAGCACCGAGGCGATGGCGTCGGCGACGTCCTGCGGGGTGAGCACGACGGTCTGGCCGTTCTTCTTGACCTTCACCTTGTCGAACACACCGCTCAGCTGGCCGTTCAGCGCGTCCAGGTCCCACTTGGGCACGATCTTGCCGGCGGCGTCGGGCACCAGGGTGAGCGTCTTGGGGGCGGTCTTCGGGCCGAAGTCCCAGGTCTTGGCGCCGGCCACGATGTGGATCTTGCCGTTGACCGCGGACTTGCCGAGGCTGTCCGCGGCGGCCTGCAGGGCCTGCGGGGAGACCTTGGGCTGGGCGGCCGTCACGGTCAGCGCGACGGGCTGCTCGGACTTGCCCGAGGCGCGGTCGCGGTAGGCCTGCTCGACCTGGTCGACGGCGGACGCGGCGTCGACCGCCTGGCCGGCCCGGCCGGGCACCACGACGGGTTCGCCGGAGTCGCCGAACCGGACGTAACCCTCCTGGAGGCCCTGCCCCGAACCGGCGGCCAGCCCCTCCAGGGCGGCCTTGAGCTTGGCCCGGTCCACCTTGACCTCCGGCGGCACGGCCTTCTCGTCGCCCTTCAGCGAGGTGATCACGTCGACCGGGCTGTACGAGTGCTGGGTGAGCCGGTCCACGGTGGCCGTGGTGTCGAAGCTCAGCCCGGCGACGGCCGGGTCGAGGTCCAGCGCCTGGTCGCCGATCTTCAGCTTGACCGGCTGCTGGCCGGCCTTGCCGACCGTTTCGTCGAGCTGGTGGATCGCCTGGTCGCGGTTGCTGCCGCCGATGTCCGTGCCGAGCACCACGGTGCCCTTGGGGATGTCGGACTGGTTCAGCATCAGACCGGTGCCGTACGCGGCGGCGCCGAGGAAGAGCACACCACCGACGCCGTAGACGCCGAGCTTGACGAGCTTCTTGCCGCCGCCGCCCCGCTTGGCCTTGCCGGTGGCGGCCTTGGGGGCCTGCGGTGCGGCGGGCGCGGGCTGCCGCGGGGTCGGCGCGGGTGCCGGCACCTGGCCGGGACCGGCCGGCGTACCGGCCTCCGGGCCGCCGGGGTGCGGCCGGCCGGGGGCGGCGCTGCCGGGCCCCTCGCGCAGCTCGGCGTGCGGGTCGAACGGGTGCGTCGGCTCGCCCTGGTGGCCGGGGGCGCCGGGGAAGAGGCCGCCGGGGGCGGCGGTGCCGTACGGCTCCGCGCCGGCCGGGGGGCGCTGGGCGGCGAACGGGTCGGCGCCGGCCGGGGCCGAGGCGAACAGGCCGGGCTGCGGCCGGCCGTTCTGCGGGGCGCCGTTCGGCGACAGGCCGTGCTGGGCCGGGGCGCCGTGCGGCGTACCGGATATGGCGGTGGGCGGCGGGACGTCCTCGCGGATCGGCGCGAAGCCGTCGACCGAGGTGTCCTCCGGGTTCGCGGTGCCGGCCGGGCCGCCCAGCGGGTGGCCGGGGCCCTGCTGCGGGTGGCCGGCGCCCTGCGGCGCGCGGTGCGCCGCACCGGGGCCGGGCGTGAAGGGGTCGGGGGTGAACGGGTCCGCGCCGGGGCCGGTGGCGAACGGGTCCACCGGGGCGTCCTCGTACACGCCGGCCTCGTCCCCGAGGGCGTCCGGTCCGGCGCCGAAGGGGGAGGCGGGCGCACCGGTCGGGCGCGGTGCCGGGGCCGGCGCGGCGGCCTGCGCCGGTACCGGGCGGCCGTTCGGGCGGGCCGCTCCCTGGTCCGCGGGCCGGGCGGAGCGCGCGGCCTTCGGCCGGGCGCCGTTCGGGCGGGCTTCGGCGCCGGCGCTCGGCGCGTTGCCGGGGGCGGTCGGATCGGAGGGCGCGGCCGGGGCGCCGGCCGGGACGGCGGCGGGCTCCGCGGCCGGGCCCTTCTTCTGGCGCGGCCGGAACCACGCGCCGGTGGACTCCGACTCGGAGGTGGCGGGCGGGATCTCCCACTCCGGCGGCAGGTTCGGCGGGGTGGCCGCTCGCGCGCCGCCGTCCATCACCCCGAGGACGGGGGAGGCGGACGCGGCGGAGCGGTGCCGGGGACCGGCCGGTTCGGCGGCCGCGGGCGGGTTGTCCTCGCCCTGACCGTCCTCGTTCTTGACGGTGCTGCGGACCACCACGGGCGGGATCGGGCGTGAGCCCGGGATGTTGATCCGGACCCGGGTGGTCAGCGTGGTCTCGGTCTTCGGACCCTCGTCCTCGCCGTTCGACGCGGAGCCCGGGGCGGCACCGGCACCCGCGCGGTCGCCGCCGGGGAAGCCCGGTGTGCCGTAGGGCGGGGTGCCCGACGGGTAGGCGTCCGGACCCGTCCGCCGAGGCGTCGGGTGGGCGTTGTCAGATTCGCGGCTGCTCAATGCTGCTCTGCTCCGGGTTCGCGGGCGGGCCGTGCGGCGCGACCGCGGTTCGTGGTCGCCGGGCCTGGCGGGCGGCGGTCGGGTACGGCGTTCTGCGGCACCACCATACTGGGAAGAACTGAGCGGTGAACCGGTTCGGATAGAACCTGATACGTCCGGTTCCTCCGGTATGAGAGTACGGCCGTGTGGTCCTGACTGCGCGTCGTACGCGGTACCGTACGCGGCCCGCCGGGGCGGTCAGCGCGGTGGGCCCGGCACCCCGGGGAACCAGCTGGTCCGGGTCGGCAGGGTGGCGCAGATCACGCCGAGGATCGAGCCGACGAACAGCCAGGCGAGCGACGTGGCATTGGTCCAGAGCACATTGTCGCCCTCGGGGCGGGGCACCATGACCAGCAGCAGCGCCAGGAACCAGCCGGCCGCCGGCAGGGCCGCGCCGAGCCGGGTGCCGGTCACCCGAAGGCCCGCGTAGAAGGTGGCGCCGGTGGCGGCGAGCGCCAGCAGGACTCCCACGGGCGGCCACAAGGCCTGCACAAATGCTCCGCAGACCGACACCGCGATGCCCAGCAGGAAGAACAGGACATAGGCCGCGATCCGCCCGATTCGCGGGGGTTGCGGCTCGGCCAGCCGCTCGGCGCGGGTGCCGAGGACGGCCGCCGGGACCGACCGGCGACGGGCCTGCTGGGTGGCGGGCTCGGTCATCGGGCACTCTCCTCGGAGGTCTCGAAGGCGCTGTCCAGGCCGGCGAAGAGGTCGTCCTCCGGGAGCCGCGGCCCGGCCTGGCCGCGTACCAGCTGGTAGTACTCGGTGGCGACCAGCGGCTGGCCGAGGTCGTTGGAGAGCGTGAACCAGTCGTCGTGCACCGTGATCTGGGTGGCGTGCGCGGCCATCGCCGCCGCCTTGCGGCCGGCGAACGCCGCACCGTCCAGCACCGTGGTGATCACGGCGTCGTCCACCACGCCGGGGACGTCGGAGGGCTTCGCAGCCCCGGGCGACGGCGCCTTGGCGGCGGTCTCGGCCAGCCCCCGCTCGATCACCGAGCGGGGCATCCGGTTCCAGTACACCTTGGCGATCCGCCAGGCCGCGCCCAGCTCGGGCCGGTGCGCCGGGTCGGCGGCCAGCTCGTACGCGCGCATGGCCACCCGGTGGGCCTGGATGTGGTCCGGGTGACCGTAGCCGCCGTCCTCGTCGTAGGTGACCAGGACCTGCGGCCGCACCTCGCGGACCACCGCGACCAGGTGGCCGGCCGCCTCGTCCACGTCCGCCTGCCAGAAGCAGCCGGGTGCGTCGTTGTCGGGGACGCCCATCATCCCGGAGTCGCGGTAGCGGCCCGGGCCGCCGAGGAAGCGGAAATCGGCGACGCCGACCGCGCGCATGGCGTCGGTCAGCTCGCCGATCCGGTGGGGGCCGAGGGTGTCGTCCCGATCCGCCGTCAGGTGGGCCAGCTCCGGCGGGATCACCTCGCCGCCCTCGCCGAGGGTGCAGGTCACCAGGGTGACCCGGGTGCCCTCGGTGGTGTACCTGGCCATCGTGGCGCCGTTGCCGATCGACTCGTCGTCGGGGTGGGCGTGCACCAGGAGCAGGCGGCGGCCGGTAGTCGCGGTCATGGGACGAAGCCTAACGACCGCGTGCGGGGGGTCAGAGCTTCAGGCCGTTGATCATTCCGGCGAGGTTGCTGGTGACCTGGCTGATCGACGGCGCGATGGAGCTGGACGCCAGGTAGAAGCCCAGCAGTGCGCAGACGATCGCGTGCGCGAGCTTCAGGCCGGAGCGGCGGATCAGCACCACCACGATGACCAGCATCAGCATGGCTGCGGAGATGGACAAAGCCATGTCGGCTCACACCCCTTCTCGGGTGCGCCACCCCCTCGGGGAGGGCGGCGGTCGGGACCGTGCGGGACTTGCGGTCGGGTGACCGGGACCCGGGACGGGGCCGACGATCACGCGTTGAACCAGTCATACCCGATGAGTGAGGGGCTTATTACGTTCGGTGAGGCCTCGCGCGCCGGGGCATGGTGGCACGAACAGGGCGCATGGGCCGGTCGGAAGGGGTGCGGGCCCCCCGGGGGTGCCCCGGCGAACGATGCTCCGAACGAGTGATCACAATCCGCCGGGTGGTGGCGCGGGAACGTCATAGGGTCTGGTGCCATGACCTCCCACACCCCTGCGGACACCTTCCCGAGGCAGTACGCGCGCACCCTGCGCTACACCGTCGGCGCCCCCCGGTCCTTCTCCGTCGCACCCGACGGCTCCCGGGTCGTCTTCCTGCGTTCCCTCCCCCGCCCCGCCGCCGGACAGACCCCCCTCGGCAGCGACCGGGCCAACCGCCTCTGGACCCTCGACACCACCACCGGCGAGGAGCGGATCGCCGCCGATCCGGTCGCCCTGCTCGGCGGCGGCGAGGAGGACCTCTCCCCGGCCGAGAAGGCCCGTCGCGAGCGCAGCCGGGAGGGCTCGGCCGGCATCGTCGGCTACTCCCTGGACGGCGCCGGCGCGCTGGCGGCCTTCGCCCTCTCCGGCCGGCTCTTCACGGCCGACCTGGTCGTGGGCGCCACCGCCGAGCTGCCCGCCGAGGGGCCGGTGGTCGATCCGCGCCTCGCCCCGGACGGTGCCCACGTCGCGTACGCCAACACCGCCGGTGAGCTGCGGCTGACCCGGACCGACGGCACCGCCGACCGGGCCCTCGCGCAGCCCGACGGCCCCGGGGTGACCTGGGGCCAGGCCGAGTTCGTCGCGCAGGAGGAGATGAGCCGCGACCGCGGCTTCTGGTGGTCGCCGCAGAGCGACCGGCTGCTGGTCGAGCGGGCCGACGACACCCCGGTGCGCCGTTGGTGGATCGCCGACCCGGCCAACCCGGGCACCGAGCCCGCCGAGATCGCCTACCCCGCCGCCGGTACCGCCAACGCCCGCGTCGGCCTCTGGCTGATCGGCCTGGACGGCAGCCGGACGGAGATCGTCTGGGACGACGAGGCCTTCCCCTACCTGGCGCGCGTGCACTGGTCGACGGGCGGCGTGCCGCTGCTGCTCGTCCAGGCCCGGGACCAGCGCAGCCAGCGGATCCTCGGGGTGGACGTCGAGACCGGTGCCACCGAGCTGCTGGCCGAGGAGCGCGACGACGCCTGGCTGGAGCTCTTCCAGGGCGTCCCGGCCTGGACGCCGGACGGCAAGCTGGTGCGGATCTCCGACAGCGCGCACCCGGGGCAGGACGGCGGGGTGCGGGCGCTGGTGATCGGCGACCAGGCCGTCACCGGGGCCGACCTGCTGGTGCGCTCGGTGCTGGCGGTGACGGCCGAGGAGGTCTTCTTCACCGCCTCCGGCGGCGCCGCCGAGACCGACCCCGAGCCGGGCTGGATCGCGGTCGGCCGGATCAGCCACGACGGCAAGCGGCTCTCCTGGGAGGCCTCCAACGACCGGCCGTTCACCTCGGTCACCACGGCCCTGCACGCGGCCGGCATCACCGTGCGGGCCACCGCGGAGCCCGATCTGCCGGGCACGCTGGTCCAGGTCGCCCGGGACCTCCCGGAGGGTGTGGTGGTCGACGTCGTCGCCACCGTCGAGTCCTACGCCGAGACCCCGGTCCTCACCGCGCGTCCGGTCTTCCGCTTCGCCGGTGAGCGCCGCGTCCCCGCCGCCGTCTTCCTGCCCACCGGCTACGACCGCGAGCGGGACGGCCTGCTGCCCGTCCTGATGGACCCGTACGGCGGCCCGCACGGGCAGCGCGTCGTCCAGGCGCACAACCCGCACCTCAACTCGCAGTGGTTCGCCGACCAGGGCTTCGCGGTGGTCGTCGCCGACGGGCGCGGCACCCCCGGGCGCGGGCCGGAGTGGGAGAAGTCGATCGCCTTCGACTTCGCCGGTGCCACCCTGGACGACCAGGTGGACGCGGTGCGGGCGCTCGCCGAGGAGTTCCCGCTGGACCTCGGCCGGGTCGCCATCCGCGGCTGGTCCTACGGCGGCTACCTCGCGGCGCTCGCCGTGCTGCGCCGGCCGGACGTCTTCCACGCGGCGGTGGCCGGCGCCCCGGTGACCGAGTGGGAGCTGTACGACACCCACTACACCGAGCGCTACCTGGGCCACCCCGCCGAGCGGCCCGAGGTCTACGCGGCCAACTCGCTGACCGGTCACGCGGCCGGGCTGGAGCGCCCGCTGATGATCATCCACGGTCTGGCGGACGACAACGTGGTGGCCGCGCACACCCTGCGGCTCTCCTCGGCCCTGCTGGCGGCCGGCCGGCCGCACACCGTGCTGCCGCTCTCCGGCGTGACGCACATGACCCCGCAGGAGGAGGTCGCGGAGAACCTGCTGCTGCTCCAGGTCGACTTCGTGAAGAAGTCGCTCGGGATCTGAGCCGGAGGAGGGGGAGCGGGTGACGGTCCCTTCGGGGCGCCGCGGCCCGCCGGGCCGCGGGGCCCGTACTGCCGCTCCCCCTCGGCCGCGTGTGCCCGCACGGGGTCGATCTGTCCGGCCGCTGCCCGAGATGGTGGCACGGGGCTCCGACGACCGCCGGCGGGCGGCACCCGGGCCGGGCGTGGGGGGGGGGGGGGATACCACCGTGCAGAGCCCCGCCCGCGGGCCCCCCCCGCGGGCCGCGGGCGCGCCGGCGGCGGTGGTGGGGGGGTG
>NZ_JBHYYB010000041.1:40973-77030 GCF_042752535.1 Kitasatospora sp. NPDC059327
CCCGCGCCCCGGCTTGTCGGCCGGGGCCCCCCCCGCCCGGGGGCGGGCGGCCCCCGCGCGCGGGCGTGCTCCGCCATCAAATCCTGCACCCCCCCCCCCACGACGGCGGGCACTGCCGGCGGGCCGGGCCCGCGCGGGACTCTGTGGTGGTGCGAACGACACCAGCAGAGGAGAGGACCGGGGCGATGGACACCGAGGTGGCCGCCTTCCGGGGCGTCGGCAAGAACTACGGGAAGGTGCGGGCCGTCGACGGCCTGGACCTCGTGCTGCGGCCGGGCGAGACCGTGGCGCTGCTCGGCCCGAACGGCGCCGGCAAGTCCAGCAGCCTGGACCTGCTGCTCGGCCTGCGCGAGCCGGACCGCGGCAGCGTCACCCTGTTCGGCGGCGCCCCGCGCGCGGCGATCGCGGCCGGCCGGGTCGGCGCGATGCTGCAGAGCGGCGGGCTGATGGCCGACGTCAAGGTGCGCGAACTGGTCACGCTGGCCTGTGACGTCCACCCGCGCGGCCGGGCCGTCCGGGAGGTGCTGGCCGACGCCGGGATCACCGACCTGGCCGAGCGGCGGGTCGACAAGCTCTCCGGTGGCCAGGAGCAGCGGGTGCGCTTCGCCCTGGCGATCGCCGGGGCCAACGACCTGATCGTGCTGGACGAGCCCACCACCGGCATGGACGTCTCCGTCCGCCAGTCCTTCTGGGCGAGCATGCGGACGCAGGCCGACGCCGGGCGCACGGTGCTGTTCGCCACCCACTACCTGGAGGAGGCGGACGCGATCGCCGACCGCGTCCTCGTGCTGCACCGGGGGCGCCTGATCGCCGACGGCTCGTCCGCCGAGATCAAGGCGAAGGCCGGGGCCCGCCGGATCACCTTCGAACTGCACGACGCGGACGCCCCGTTCGACGAATCGGCGCTGCGCGGCCTGCCGGGGGTGCTGGCCCTGGACGTCAGCGCCCGGGTCCCGGGGGTGCGGACGGTCCGGATCCGGACCGCGGACGCCGACGCGGGCGTCGCCGGTCTCTACCGGGCGGGTCTGTACCCGCGCGGCCTGGAGGTCACCGGCCTGGGCCTGGAACAGGCCTTCCTGACCATCACCGGCGAGCAGGACGCCGCCGGTACCGAGTTCGCGACGGAGGCCGTGCGATGACCACCCTGGTCCGGCTGGAGATCACCCGCACCCTGCGCAATCGGAGGTACCTGCTCTTCACGATCCTCTACCCGGCGCTGATGTACGTCTTCTTCGTCAACGCCTACGGCGACGCCGACCGGGCCGGCGGACTGCCGGTGAAGACCTACTTCATGGTCTCGATGGCCACCTTCGGCGCCGTCGGCTCGGTGCTGACCGGCAGCGCCCAGCGGATCTCGCTGGAGCGCGCGAGCGGCTGGACGCGGCAGCTGCGGCTGACCGCGCTGCCCGGCCGGGCGTACACCCTGGCGAAGGTCGCCGCCGGCGCGGTGACCACGCTGCCGGCGATCCTGGTGGTCTTCGCGGTCGGCGCCGCGCAGGGCGTGTCGCTGAGCGCCGGGCAGTGGGCCGGGCTGGCGGCCGCGCTCTGGCTGGGCAGCTTCGTCTTCGCGGCGCTCGGCGTGGCGTTCGGCTACGCGGCGGCGCCGGACTCGGTGCAGACCGTCGTGATGATCGCCTACATGGCGATGGCGCTGTTCGGCGGCACCTGGTTCCCGGTGAGCGGCACGCTGGAGAGCGTCGCCCGGTTCAACCCGGTGTACCTGTACAACCGGCTCGCCTCCTTCACGCAGCCCGGACACTCGCTGGACCTGGCCGCGGTGGCCGGTCTGGCCGGCTTCCTGGTGGTCTTCGTCGCGGCCGCGGCCGCGCTGTACCGCCGGGACACCCGGCGGGCATGATGACCTCCATGCACGACACGCCCCGCGCCCACCGGTCCGACGAGCAGCCGGACGCGGGGAGCGGGCGGGTGTCGTTCCGGAACGTCCCCGGCGCCCCGGTGGAGAACCGGCGCCAGCTGCTGGTCAAGGTCAGCTGGATGCTGCTCTGGATGGTCTACCTGCTCTACCCGGTGAGCGACCTGCTCAAGGGCGGGCACTCGCCGTCGGCGACGGTGGCCGGCTGGACCGCCCTGGTGGTCTTCGTCGGCTGTTACGTCGGTCTGGTGGTGCTCCGTTCGACGGCGGGCACGCGGCCGGCGGCCGGCCGGGTGGTGGTCGCGACGATGGTCCTGATCGCGATCGTCACCGCGTTCGGCCTCGGCACCGCGTGGCTCACGCTGTTCACCTACGCCTCGGTCGCGGTCGGGATCATCGCGCCGGCGCGCTTCGCGCTCGCCGGGGTCGCCGCGATGGCCGGGCTGACCGTCGTGGTCGGGCTGCTCAGCCACGCCGACGGGGGTGACATCCCGACCCTCGCGCTCACCGCCTTCCTCTCCGGGGCCGCCATGACCGGACTGCAGCGCCTGGTCGCGACCATGAAGGAACTGCGCGAGGCACGGGCCGCCGTCGCCCATCTGGCGGCCTCGGAGGAGCGGCTGCGGATGGCCCGGGACCTGCACGACCTGCTCGGCCACTCGCTGTCGCTGATCACCCTGAAGAGCGAGCTGGCCGGGCGCCTGATGGACGGCGGCAAGGACGAGGCGGCGCGGGCGCAGGTCGCCGACATCGAGGGGGTGGCCCGGCAGTCGCTGATCGACGTGCGGGAGGCGGTGAGCGGTTTCCGCCGCCCCACCCTGCCGGTCGAACTCGCCGCCGCCCGGACGGCGCTGGCGGCCGCGCAGGTCGGCCTGGAGGCGTCGCCGGAGCTGGTGGACGCCTGGCCGGGGCTGGCCACCGAGGAGGCGGGTGCGCTGGCCTGGGCGCTGCGCGAGGCGGTCACCAACATCGTCCGGCACGGCGAGGGCGCCACGCTCTGCAGGGTGCGGGCGGACGAGACGTGGGAGGGCGACGGCGAGCGGTTCGCCGTCCTGGAGATCTCCGACGACGGGGCCGGGCCCGGCAAGTCCGGTCCGGGCAACGGGCTCTCCGGTCTGGAGGAGCGACTGGCGCTGGTCGGCGGCCGGCTGGAGACCGGACCGGGCGACCGCGGCCGGGGCTTCCGGCTGCGCGCGCTGGTGCCACTGCGGACCGTCCCGGTCGCCTGAGGGCCCTCGCCGGGGCCACCGGCGTCAGAGCCCGGGGAGCTCCAGGACGAAGCGGGCGCCGCGCGGGGAGTGGGCGACCCGCAGGGTGCCACCGTGCCGGGTCGCGATGTCGGCCGCGATCGCCAGGCCGAGGCCGCTGCCGCCCGCGTCACGGCTGCGCGCCTCGTCGAGCCGGGTGAACGGTTCGAAGATCCGCGCGCGGTCCGCCATCGGGACCCCCGGCCCGTCGTCGCGGACCTCCAGGACGCAGCCGTGCGCCGTGCCCCTGGCGACCAGCACGATCTCCGACTCCGCGTGCCGCCGGGCGTTGTCCAGCAGGTTCCGGACCAGCCGGTGCAGCCGGATCCGGCTGCCGCGCACCGGCACCGGGTCGGGCGCCTCCACCCGCAGGGCGAGCCGGTCGCCGACGGCCGGGCGGTACTGGTCGGCGAGCTCGCCCACGACGGCCGCGAGGTCGACGGTGGTGTCCGCCCCGGCCGCCGCCGGGTGGGCGCCGCGGGCCAGGAACAGCAGGTCCTCGGTGAGGTGCTGGAGGCGCTCGACCGAGGTCAGCGCCTCCTGGGTGGCGGCCGGCCAGTCGGTGCGCTCGGGATGGGCCAGCGACACCTCCAGATTGGTGCGCAGCGCCGCGATCGGGCTGCGCAGCTCGTGCGAGGCGTCCGCGACGAACCGCTGCTGCTGGACGGCCGAGCGCTCCAGCCGGTCCAGGGTGGCGTTGGTGGTGGTCGCCATCCGGGCGATCTCGTCGCCGGACCTCGGCACCGGCACCCGGCGGTCCAGTCGGTGTTCGCCGATCGCGGCCAGTTCGGCGCGGATCGCCTCGACCGGCCGCAGGGCCCGGCCGGTCGCCACCCAGGCGATCAGCGCGACCAGCAGCGCGGCGGCCGGCACACCCGCCTGGAGCACCGGGTCGATGGTGCGCACGGCGGCCTCGGCGGCGAACGGCGTGGCCGGCACGTAGACGGTGACCGGGCCGAGCGGAGGGGAGCTGGGGCCGGTGACGTCTGACACCCGGAAGTACATCGCCCACGCGCCCATGGCGGTGAAGGCGCGCCCCGAGAAGCGGTTGGCGGCGGCCGGGCTCGCCGGGCCGACGCTGATCCGCTGCCCATGGGACGCCCAGTCCTCGGCGGCGTGTTCCGGGGCCGCCGGCGGCGGCGGGCCGGTCAGCCGCTGGGTGGTGAGCGGACCGCCGAGGGCGAACACCCGGCCGTCCTTGTCGAGGGCGACGTACGGCACCAGGTCGCCGGCGGCCGGTGCCTGGCCGTGGGCGAGACTGCGGCTGATCTCCCGGGCCTGGTGCTGTGCCTCCGCCTCGGCGACGGCGAACTGCGCCCGGTACATGTGGTCGCGCAGCCACCAGGCGCCGCCGCCGAGCAGCAGGGCCGCCGCCAGACCGGCCGCGAGCGAGGTGCGGACCCGGACGGAGAGCCGTTCGAGCACGCTCACGGCTCCAGCCGGTAGCCCGCACCGCGCACGGTGGTGATGGACCGCAGGCCGAACGGGGTGTCCACCTTGCGGCGCAGCATGCTGATGTACACCTCGACGATGGACTCCTCGCCGTCGAAGGCGATGTCCCAGACCTCGTCGACGATCCGGCGCTTGGACAGCACCTCGCCCGGGTGTTCGGCGAGGCACCGCAGGACGGCGAACTCGCGCTCGGTGAGGGTGATCTCGGCGTCGCCGCGGCCGCAGCGGCGGGCGGCCGGGTCCATCCAGAGGCCGCCGACCCGCAGCAGCGCGCCGGGGGCGGCACTGCGGCGCAGCAGGGCGCGCAGCCGGGCGAGGAAGACCAGGTAGGAGAACGGTTTGACGAGGTAGTCGTCGGCGCCGGTGTCCAGCCCCTCGGCCTCGTCGTACTCGCCGTCCTTCGCGGTCAGCATCAGGATCGGCGTGGTGCTGCCGCCCTCGCGCAGGGCCTCGCACACCTTGTAGCCGTTGAGGCCGGGCAGCATGATGTCGAGCACGATCGCCCGGTACGCGTGCCGCTGTGCCAGCCGGAGGCCGGTGAGGCCGTCCGGGGCGAGGTCGACGGTGTAGCCCTCGGCCTCCAGCCCGCGCCGGACGGCGGCGGCCACTTGGGGGTCGTCCTCCACCACCAGGATCTCCATGCGGACCAGGACGTCAGCGGGGCCCGGACGGTTGCTTAAAGGATCTTCAGCTTTCTCAGCCTCGCTTCAGGCGCCCGGGCGCATGCTCTCGCCGTTCGCCGGCGCTCCAGTCCGGCGCCCGACGCGAGAGGGGTGCGCCGATGACTGTCGTCGTCCCGGAGGGCGTGGCCGCCGGCCCCGCGGACACCGGACCGCTGCGGCTGGTGTCGATACCGGCGGCGGAGCATGCCGCCTGGGCCGCCGCGCACGGCGGTGTGAGCTTTCTGCAGTGCCCGTCCTGGGGCCGGGTGAAGGAGGGGTGGCGGTCCGAGAGCCTGGCCTGGACGGGGGCCGAGGGGCGGACGGTCGGGGCCGCGCTGGTGCTGTACCGGGAGGTCCCGGGGCTCGGCCGCAGCTTCGCCTACCTGCCCGAGGGGCCGGTGATCGACTGGGCCGCGCCGGACCTGGGGCGGTGGCTGGCGCCGCTGGCCGCCGCGCTGCGCTCGCGCGGCGTGTTCACGGTGCGGATCGGGCCGCCGCCGGCCCTGCGGGTCTGGGAGGCGGGGACGATTCGGGCGGCGGTGCGCGCCGGCGCGGTCCGGCAGCTGCGGGACGTCCTGCCGGACGTGGTCGACCCGGTCGGCGCGATGGCCGCGGAGCGGCTCCGGGCGCTCGGCTGGGTGCCGTCGGCACGGGACACCCAGCCCCGGTACACCTTCCGCCTGCCGCTCGCCGGGCGTGAACTCGGTTCGGTCTGGGACGGGTTGAGCGCCGAGTGGCGGCGCAACGTCCGCCGGGCGCGCGGCGCCGGGGTGGAGGTCGTCGAGGGCTCGGCCGAGGATCTGGAGTCCTTCTTCGCGCTGCTGCGGGAGACCGAGCGGCGGGGCGGCTTCGACCTCGGCCGCGGACTCGCCTACTACCGGCGGCAGTTCGCCGAGCTGAACGCCGAACGGCCGGGCCGGATGCGGTTGTTCCTGGCCAGGCACCGGGGTGAGGTGCTGGCCGCGCACACCTTCGTCACGGTCGGCCGGGGCGCCTGGTACCTGACCGGCGGCTCGGCCTCGGCGGGGCGCGAGGTCCGCCCCAGCAACGCCCTGCAGTGGGCGCTGATCCAGACCGCGCACGGGCTGGGCGCCGACGAGTACGACCTGCGGGGCGTCCAGCCCTCGCTGGACCCGGACGGCCCCGACTACGGGCTGCTGCGCTGGAAGCTCGGTACCGGCGGCCGGGTGGTGGAGGGCTCGGGGGAGTGGGAGCTGGCCCTGAACCGGCCGCTGCACCTGGCGTTCCGCCGCTATCTGGCCCGGCGGCAGGGGTGAGTCGTTTCAGGACAACTGGCGCCGAGAACACAGTAGTCGGTGCCTCGCTGCGGAAGGGGTCGCCGATGGAGCGCTCCGGTCGCCGCAGGCCCCGCCGCCGGCTGCCCGCGAGTCTGGTGATGGCCGGCGGGACGATCGTGTCCCGCGCCACCGGGTTCGTCCGCGCCGCGCTGGTCGTCGCCGTCCTCGGCGCCGGGGTGTCGGCCGACGGGTACAACGTGGCCAACACCGTGCCCAACATCCTCTTCGTGCTGCTGATCGGCGGCACGCTGAACACCGCGCTGGTGCCGCACCTGGTGCGGTCGGCCCGGGAGTCCGAGGACGGCGGCGCGGCGCACATCAACCGGCTGGTCACGCTGCTCGTGACGGTCCTGGTGGTGATCACGGCCGTGGTGGTGCCGGCGGCGCCGTGGATCGTCCGGGCCTACACCTCCTACCGCGGCGAGCAGTTGGACCGGACGGTGCTGCTGGCCTACCTCTGTCTGCCGCAGGTCTTCTTCTACGGCCTGTTCACCGTGCTCGGTCAGGTGCTCAACGCGCGGCAGCGGTTCGCGCCGATGGCCTGGGCACCGGTGCTCAACAACCTGGTGGTGATCGCGGTCTTCGGGGCGATGCCCGGCAGCGGGGCACTGACCGACACCCAGCTGATGCTGCTGGGCGCCGGGACGACGCTCGGCGTGGTGGCGCAGAGCGCCGCCCTGCTGCCCTGCCTGCGGGCCGCCGGCGTACGGCTGCGCCCGCGCTGGGACTGGCGGGCGGCCGGCCTCGGTGATCCGGTGCGCGCCGCCGGCTGGACCCTGCTGCTGGTGCTGACCGACCAGGCGGGCTACTGGGTGGTGACGCGGCTCTCCACGGCGGTCGGCGAGCAGGCCGCGGCGGCGGGAGTGCCGGGCGGCGCCGGCTACACCGCCTACAGCAGCGCCTACCTGCTGTGGATCGTGCCGCACGGCGTGATGACGGTGTCCCTGGTGACGGCCGTCCTGCCGGGCATGAGCGCGGCGGCGGCCGCCGCGGAGCTGTCGGTGGTGCGCGGGCTCGCCTCCCGGGCGCTGCGCACGGTGGCCGTGGTCACCGTGCCGGCCGCTTGCGGACTCGCCGTACTGGCGCCACAGTTGGCGACGGTCGCGTTCGGGCACGGCCGAGCCGGGGAGGCGGATGTGCGGGCCATCGGGTGGATGCTGACGGCCTTCGCGCCCGGACTGGTGCTGTACTCGGCGGCGTACGCGCTCACCCGGGTCTTCTACGCGCTGCGGGACAGCCGGACGCCGTTCCTGCTCAACCTCCTGCCGGTCACGGCGGCCGCCGCCGGCTCGCTGCTCTGCTACCACTGCCTGCCGCCGCGCTGGGCGGTGACCGGGATGGCCGCCTGCTACGGCGGATCGTTCCTGCTGGCGGCGGCGGGCGCGGGGCTGCTGCTGCGCCGCCGGCTCGGCGGGCTGGACGCCCGGCGGGTGGTGGTGACGCACACCAAGCTGCTCGCGGCGGCCCTGCCGGCCGGTGCGGCGGCCTGGGCGGCGGCGCACGCGGTCGACCGGGCGTGGGCGGGGCTGGCGCTGGGCGGGGTCGCGCTGGGCGTGGTGTTCCTGCTGCTCGCCCGGCTGCTGCGGGTGGCGGAACTGGACGTCCTGACGGCCCGGCTGCGCCGGCGCTGAGCGCGGCGGCGCCGGACGGTCCCGACCGCCCGGCGGTACGTCCTCCGGCGCCCCCGGAGGACGTACCGCCGACACCGCCGCGCCCGTGGGCCCTAGGGTCGACCGCATGAGTGAGATGCGAAGCGACGGTGCCCCGTCCGTCCGCGTGCTGTTGGCGGAGGACCAGGGGATGGTCCGGGAGGCGCTGGCCGCGCTGCTCGGGCTGGAGGGGGACATCGACGTGGTGGCCCAGGTGGGGCGCGGCGACGAGGTGGTGGACGCGGCGATCGCCCACGACGTGCAGGTCGCGGTGCTGGACATCGAGATGCCGGGGATGACCGGGATCGAGGCGGCGGCGCTGCTGCGCCAGGCCCGGCCGCGGACCAAGGTGGTCATCGCGACCACCTTCGGCCGTCCCGGCTACCTGCGCCGGGCGATGGAGGCGGGCGCGGACGCCTTCCTGGTGAAGGACGCCCCGGCGGCCGAGCTGGCGGAGGCGATCCGCCGGGTGCTGCGCGGCGAGCGGGTGATCGACCCGGTGCTGGCCGCCGCCGCGCTCGCGGAGGGGGCCAACCCGCTGACGGCCCGCGAGCGCGACGTCCTGGCGGCCGCGGCGGACGGTTCGGTGAACGCCGACATCGCCCGGCGGCTGCACCTGTCCGAGGGGACGGTGCGCAACTACCTGTCGATGGCGATCCAGAAGACCGCGGCCCGCAACCGGGCCGAGGCGGTCCGGATCGCCCACGAGAAGGGCTGGCTGTAGCGGCGGGGCCGTGGTGCCGGGCCCGGCGCGGCTCAGTTGAGCCGGTGCCGGGCCGCCCGGGCCTCCTGACGGACCTTCGACGCGGTGTCCGGGTCGAAGGCGTCCAGGATCTCCGCGTACGCGTTCATCTCGGTCGAGCCGCCGAGGAAGTCACCGGTCCGCACCAGCAGTTCCGCGCGTTCCAGCCGGAGCTGGGCCGGGTGGCGGGGCAGCAGCAGGGCGAGTTCGGTGGCCCAGAGCTGGGTCCGGGCGTGCTCGGGGCGTTCGGCGGCCCAGGAGCGGATGTTGCCGAGCACCCGCAGCACGGTGTCCAGCGGTTGGGCCGGGGTGAGCAGTTCGGGCGAGAACGGGTGTCCGGTGGCCCGGACCAGGTCGGCCGCGTCCTCCAGGTCGAGCAGCCGCCCGCCGTGGAACGGGTCGGCCAGGACGTAGTCGTCACCCCCGCCCGGGCCGCCGACCGCGACGATGAAGTGGCCCGGCAGCGCGATCCCGTGCACCGGCACCCCGGCCCGCCGGCCGACCGCCGTCCAGACCAGCGCGAGCATGATCGGCAGTCCGCGCCGGCGCCGCAGCACGTCGGGCAGCAGCGAGGACTCCAGCCGCCGGTAGTCGGACCGCCGCCCGTGGAACCGCTCCCGCCCGCCGAGCACGGCGGCCAGCAGCGCGGCCGTCTCCTCCGGGCCGGCCGGGGCCCGTTCGGCGACGGCGAGCCGGACGGCGGCGGCGTGCCGCTCCAGCGCCGCCTCGCAGGCGGCCAGCAGGGCGTCCAGGGTGGGTGGGTCCCGGGGGTCGTCCGGGTCCAGGACGGGGTTGTGTTCGGCGGCCGCGAGCAGACAGAGCAGCACCGGATCGGGGTGCTCGGCCCGGGCCTCGGTCCGGAAGCGTGCTCTGCTCTGCTCGGTCACGGTGGCGGCGACGGCTTTCATACGGGCGGACAGACAGGCGGGACAGACGGGGCGGTACAGACGGACGGACAGGCGGGACGGACGGACGGGTACTGCCAGGCGGTACTGCCGGGTGTGACGGGCGTGGAATCGAACGGTCGGACCGGCGGGCATGCCGGCCCGCCCGTCCTACCCCTGGGGCAGACGTGCGTAGTGGTAAGTGTGACTGGTCGTGAAGCCAAGTCCGTCATAGAGCGCGATCGCACCGTCGTTCTCCGCCTCGACCTGGAGGTAGGCGGCGGTCGCGCCCTCCTCGGCGGCGCGGGCGGCGAGCACCGCCATCACCGCGGTGGCCAGCCCCGCGCGGCGGGCGTCCGGGGCGACCTCGATCGCGCCGAAGCAGGCCCACGGACCGTCGATGACGCAGCGTCCGACGGCCGTCGGCGGCCCGCCCGGCGCGCCCGGCACGGTGGCGAACCAGACCGAGGGACCGCCGTGGATCACTCGTCGGGCCGCCTCCTCCACCGCCGGGTCGCCGCTCACCCGCCGGTACCGGGACATCCACTCCGCGCCGGCGGTCCGGGCGAGCCGCACCCGGCCGTGGCCGGAGCCGAGCCGGGCGAGCGGTGCCAGTGCCGCGACCCGCACCAGGGTCGGCGAGTACGCCGCTCCGAGCCGGTCCAGCTCGTCGCGCAGTTCCGCGGGCGAGCCGGGCGTGCTGACCTCCACCCAGGCGGGCAGCCCGCGCGCCGCGTACCAGTCCCGCACCGCGGTGAGCGCCTCGGCCGTCGGCAGGCCGGGGTCGCCGAGCGCCTGGACCGAGTTGGCCCGCCGGGTGAAGCCGGCGGAGGCACGCAGCGTCCACTCACCGAGCGGTTGCTGTTCGACGGCGGGCCAGCCGCGCGCCGCGATCCGCTGGAGCTCCAGGGGCGAGGCGACGGGCAGTGCCGCCCGCCGGGCCGGGAACAGCGGCACCACCTTGCCCGCGACCAGCCGGTTCTCCGCGAAGGTGACCGGATCGCCGCTCCGGGGGACGACGGTCAGTTCACGATCGTCCCAGGATGTGAGCACGCCGATCACATCGCGGAATACCGGCCTGTCGTCCACGAACTCCGCGACACGCCGAACTGACACTCGTAGTCCCACGTCAGAGCGATCTATCCGGACCTCCGGACGGTTCTGGACCGGCCCGTCAGCCGCCATCTGGGCACCTCCTGTGCATTTGCGGTCTCCGACCCGCGATACTAGGGGCGGGCATCGACGACGCCGCGCTCACCCGCGCACGCGAGCAAACCGAATGGGCCGCCGAGCCCTTCCGAGGAGGAACGACAGCGTGACCTACGTCATCGCGCAGCCTTGTGTCGACGTCAAGGACAAGGCCTGCATCGAAGAGTGCCCGGTTGACTGCATCTACGAGGGCGAGCGATCGCTCTACATCCACCCGGATGAGTGTGTCGACTGCGGCGCTTGCGAGCCGGTCTGCCCGGTCGAGGCGATCTTCTACGAGGACGACACTCCGGAGGAGTGGAAGGACTACTACAAGGCGAACGTCGAGTTCTTCGACGACCTCGGTTCGCCCGGTGGCGCCTCGAAGCTCGGCCTGATCGAGCGCGACCACCCCTTCATCGCCGCTCTGCCGCCGCAGAACACCGACGAGCACTGAACGATCGGTGGCAACTGAGCTGTGAGTACCAAGAACAGCACGCCCGCGCCGTTCCCGGGTCACCCGGGGGCGGCGCGCCGCGTTTCCGATCTCCTGCCGGTCTTCCCCTGGGACAAGCTGGAGCCGTACAAGAAGACCGCGCTGGCGCACCCCGGCGGGCTCTGCGACTTCTCGGTGGGCACCCCGGTCGACCCGGTCCCCGAGGTGATCCAGAAGGCGCTGGCCGAGGCCGGCGACGCCCCCGGGTACCCGACGGTCTGGGGCCCGTTGGAGCTGCGCGAGGCGATCGCCGGCTGGCTGCGCCGCCGGGTCGGCGCCGAGATCGGCCCGCAGGCCGTCCTGCCCACCGTCGGCTCCAAGGAGCTGGTGGCCTGGCTGCCGACCCAGCTCGGCCTCGGCCCCGGTGACCAGGTGGCCTACCCGCGCCTGGCGTACCCGACCTACGAGGTGGGCGCGCGGCTCTGCGGCGCGGAGCCTGTCGAGTACGACTCGGTGGACGAGCTGGACGGCTCGCGGGTGCGCCTGCTCTGGGTCAACTCGCCGTCCAACCCGACCGGGCGGGTGCTCGGTGCCGACGAGCTGCGCCGCGCGGTCGAGTGGGCCCGCGAGCACCGGGCCCTGCTGGTCAGCGACGAGTGCTACCTGGAGCTGGGCTGGGAGGCCGAGCCGGTCTCCGTCCTGCACCCGGACGTCTGCGGGGGCGACCACGAGGGCCTGCTGGCCGTCCAGTCGCTCTCCAAGCGCTCCAACCTGGCCGGCTACCGCGCCTCCTTCGTGGCAGGCGACCCGGTGGTGGTCAAGGAGCTGCTGGGGGTGCGCAAGCACAGCGGGATGATCGTGCCGGCCCCCGTCCAGGCGGCGGTCGTCGCCGCGCTCGCGGACGACGCGCACGTGGCCGAGCAGCGCGGGCGCTACGCGGCCCGGCGGGCGGCGCTGCGCGCGGCACTGGAGGCGTACGGCTTCCGGGTGGAGCACTCGGAGGCGAGCCTGTACCTGTGGGCGACCCAGGACCGGCCGTGCTGGGAGACGGTGGCCGAACTGGCCGAGCTGGGCATCCTCGCGGCGCCCGGCGACTTCTACGGGCCGGCGGGCGCGGCGTTCGTCCGGGTCGCGTTCACCGCGACCGACGAGCGGGTCGCGGCGGCCGTGGAACGGCTGAACGCGGCGCGCTGAGGACAGTGCGAAGGGGCCGGTGTTCCGAGGAGGAACACCGGCCCCTTCGGTGTCGTACGGGGCCTACGGCCGGCCGGCGCGGACTACAGCGGCAGGCCGCCGAGGCCGCCGCCGCCGATCCCGCCGAGCAGGCCGGTGATCGGGCCGAGGCCGGCCAGCGGGGAGTTCGGGCCGAGGTCGGCGCCGCCCAGGCGGTTGGCCGAGCCGTGCTCGGCCAGGCCCAGCACGTCCGCGCCGGGCAGCGCGGAGGTGGCGTCGGCCGGCAGCGCGCGGCTCAGGGCGGACAGCGGGAGCGCGTCGGTCACGGCGTTGGCACCGGGGACGGCGCCGCTGAGCGCGCCCGCGCCCGGCAGGCCCTGGGTCAGGCCGGCGGTCTGCGAGAGCCCGCCGACCGGGTTGGCGCCGGCTCCGGCGCTGCGGCCGGTCGCGCCGGGGCCGCCGGTGACGGCCTCGCCGAGCTTGCCGGCCAGCGCGGCGGCGACCTTCGGGGTGACGGCGGAGAGCTGGCCGGTGGTGGCCGCGGTCTTGTCGACCGGGGCGGTCAGCGAGCCGGCCTTCTCGTTCGCCTCGGGCAGCTGGTGGGCGACGATGTTGCCGGTGGCGTCGGCGGTGGCCGGGACGCCCGCGGCGACGGTGGCGGCGCCGGTGTCCCCGGCGGCCTGGCCCAGCTCGTGGGTGGTGTGCTGCAGGGTGGATCCCGCGTCGGTGTTGGTCAGCTGGCCCAGCGGCGCGGCCAGGTCGGACTTGGGCAGCAGCGCGTCGGCGGCGGACGCGGTGCCGGCGGCGACCAGCGGGGTCGCGCCGGCCGCCACGAGCAGCGCGGCCTGGGCGATCCGGCGCTTGAGGGAGTGAGACATGGGGCTCCTCGAAGGGGTCTTGGGTCCGTCCTGTCCGCCGGGCGGACGACGTTCTTACCGCTTGAGAAGCCAGAAGGTTTCGGCTGGTGCAAGGAAACGGTCTTACCGACGATCCGATCGTCGGCCCGGCCCCGGCGGGTGGCGGGCGGTCCGGCCGGGGGCGCGGAGGCGGTGCGGGCCAAGGGAAGTGACGGTTCCGCGTCGCCGCCCCGGCGCCGGCCGGAGCGTCCAGCCGGGTTGACCGGAATCACTCCTTCGGCGGCAACCCGGACACCAGTGCGTCAGCCCGCCGGACGGCCCGTCCGACCACTCGCGCGCCCGGTGTCCGCAGGCGGCCCCGCGGCGTCCTCGGCGAGGCCTCGGCGGGCCTTGCGCGGGCCTTGCGCGGGGTTGCCTCAGGCCTTGCCGACCGGTGCGACCGAGACCAGCACCAGCTTGGTCGAGGTGCCGGTCGGCTGCGGCTTCCACCCGTTCTCGGAGTTGGACCTGCGCCAGATCTTCCCGTCGTAGGCGACCGTCTCGATGCCCAGTTGCTGGGCCTGCGCCACCGCCCAGTGCGCCACCTCCCAGCCGTTCTGCCGCTCGGTGTCCGGGCCCGCGTCGGTGCTGGCCGCCGGGTCCGGGGTCAGCGAGACGGCGTTCTCGGCGCCCTTGACGGTCGAGACGTAGCCGGCCGCCGGCGTCACCGTCCGGCCGAACTCGCGGCGCACCCGGTCGGTCAGCGCCTGCGTCCGGTCCGGCCGGGGGGCCGGTGCGGCCGAGGGCGCGGCCGAGCCGGTGCCGTCCGCCGTGGCGTCGTCCTCCGCCGATTCGGGGGCGGCGAAGTCGTGCACCACGCAGTTCAGCGCGCCGGCCTCGCGGCCGGTCAGGGCCGAGGCGAGCAGCGTCGCCTTGGTCTCGTGCTTGGCGTACGCCTGCGGGTAGCCGCTCTTCTGCACCTGCTGCGCCGCGTCGGTCAGCGGCAGCCGGGTGTAGCCGGGGACCTTGATCAGGCCGTCCAGGAACTTGTTGGTCGCGTAGACCGGGTCCATGATCTGCTGCACGGTGCCCCAGCCCTGCGACGGCCGCTGCTGGAACAGGCCGACCGAGTCCCGGTCGCCGCCCGCCAGGTTGCGGATCTTGGACTCCTGCATCGCCGTCGCCAGCGAGATGGTCACCGCCCGGTCCGGCAGCCCGCGCGAGTGCGCCACGGCGGCGATCGTCGCGGCGTTGGCCACCTGCGGGATCTCCAAGGTGCCCTCGCCCGAGGGGGTCTTCACCGAACAGCCCTCGGGGGTCAGTTTCGTGTCGCGCAGCCAGTACAGGCCCACCGCGACCACCACGAGCGCCAGCAGGACGATCAGCACCGCGCGCAACGGCCCGCGCCGCCGCCGGGGCGCCGTGTCGCTGCCCTGACCGCCGCTCCTCTTCCTGCCCACCGACGCCCCTCTCCACCTGCTCCTGATCGGACACCGTACCCACTCGGACGGATGTGCGGCGCCACCGGTTGCGCTCCGCGGCGTGGGACGGCCGGTCGCCCGCGACTAGGCTGAAGGACCATGAGCAGCTCTGAGACGCCCCTGGACCTCACTCTCGACGGTGGTGCGCTGACCGCACGGCTGGTCGACTTCCCTTCGGTCAGCGGCGACGAGCAGGCGCTCGCCGACGCCGTGGAAGCGGCGCTGCGGGCCTACCCGCACCTGACCGTGGACCGCTACGGCAACAACGTGGTCGCCCGCACCGGTCTGGGCCGTGCCGAGCGCGTCCTGCTCGCCGGCCACCTGGACACCGTGCCGATCGCCGACAACGTGCCGTCCTACGTCGAGGGCGACCTGCTCTACGGGTGCGGCACCTCGGACATGAAGTCCGGGGTGGCCGTCCAGCTCCGGCTGGCCGCCGGCCTGACCGAGCCCAACCGGGACCTCACCTTCGTCTTCTACGACTGCGAGGAGGTGGAGGCGAACCGCAACGGCCTCGGCCACCTCGCCGCGCGGCACCCGGACTGGCTGGCCGCCGACTTCGCCGTGCTGATGGAGCCCAGCGGGGCCACCGTGGAGGGCGGCTGCCAGGGCACCATGCGGGTCCAGATCCGGCTGACCGGGGTGCGCTCGCACGCGGCCCGCAGCTGGCTCGGCGACAACGCCATCCACCACGCCGCCGAGGTCCTCGGGCGGCTCGCCGCCTACCGCCCGCGCCGGGTCGAGATCGACGGTCTGGAGTACCGCGAGGGCCTCAACGCCGTCCGGATCGACGGCGGGGTGGCCGGCAACGTCATCCCCGACGAGTGCGTGGTGACGGTCAACTTCCGCTTCGCGCCGGACCGGGACGAGGCGGAGGCCGAGAAGCACCTGCGCGAGGTCTTCGACGGCTTCGAGGTGACCGTCACCGACTCCGCCCCCGGCGCCCTGCCCGGCCTCGACCAGCCCGCCGCCCGGGCCTTCCTGGCCGCCACCGGCGGCGTCGCCCGGGCCAAGTTCGGCTGGACCGACGTGGCCCGGTTCAGCGCGTTCGGCATCCCCGCGGTCAACTACGGCCCGGGCGACCCGAACATGGCGCACAAGCGGGACGAGCACTGCTCGCTCAGCGCCATCGCCGAGACCGAGGAGCGGCTGCGCGCCTGGCTGACCGACTGAGCCGCCCCGGCCGGTCCGCTCGGCGCTCGGGCCGCCCGGACCGGCCGGCCGGTGGTCGAACGCCATCTTCCGGTTGCCCAACCGACCTTTCACCGTTGCCTGAAAACCGGGATCGGCGGGCGTAGGGTTTCGTCATGACAGGCACTGGAGACGAAAAGCACTACGGACACGGACCCGAGCAGGTGGGCGAGCCGCGCCCGAAGAAGGCGTGGCCCGAGAAGCAGAAGGGCCCGGTGCTGGTGCGCCGGGACCAGGTCGGCACCAGCACGACGGACCAGCGCCTGCTGGACACCACCGGCCCGACGGACTGGCTGCACACCGACCCGTGGCGCGTGCTGCGGATCACCTCGGAGTTCGTCGAGGGCTTCGGCGCGCTGGCCGAACTCCCGGCCGCGATCAGCGTCTTCGGCTCCGCCCGGACCCCGGTCGACTCCCCCGAGTACGCGGCGGGCGTGGCGATCGGCCGGGCGCTGGCGGAGGCCGGCTACGCGGTGATCACCGGCGGCGGCCCGGGCGCGATGGAGGCGGCCAACCGCGGCGCCTCGGACGCCGGCGGCCTGAGCGTGGGGCTCGGCATCGAGCTGCCCTTCGAGCAGGGGCTCAACGAGTTCGTCGACCTCGGGCTCAACTTCCGCTACTTCTTCGTCCGCAAGACGATGTTCGTGAAGTACGCGCAGGGCTTCGTGGTGCTGCCCGGCGGCCTCGGCACGCTGGACGAGCTGTTCGAGGCGCTGACCCTGGTGCAGACGAAGAAGGTCACCCGCTTCCCGGTGATCCTGTTCGGCAGCGAGTACTGGGGCGGCCTCTACGAGTGGTTGAAGAACACCCTCGTCGCGCAGGGCAAGGCGGCCCCGCACGACCTGGAGCTGTTCCACATCACCGACGACATCGACGAGGTCATGAAGATCCTCGCCGACGCCCGGCGCCCCGCGAACGAGATCTAGCGCGAACGAGATCTAGCGCGAACGAGATCTGGCGCGAACGAGATCTGGCGCGGGCGGGATCCGGCGGGCGGGGGCCGGCCCGGACGGGGTCCGCCGCCGGCCCGTCCGTCCGTCCTCCGGAGGCGGCCCGGGCCCCGGGCGGGCCGGCCGTCAGGCCAGCCCGCGGCGGGCCACCGCCGGGGGGCGGGTGCCCCGGATCGAGGCCACCATGTCCAGCACCTGCCGGGTCTCGGCGACCTGGTGCGCCCGGTAGATCCGCGCGCCCAGCCAGGCCGACACCGCCGTGGTCGCCAGGGTGCCGAGCAGCCGCTCGTTCACCGGCTTGTCCAGCGTCTCGCCGACGAAGTCCTTGTTGGAGAGCGAGACCAGCACCGGGAAGCCGGTCGCGGTCATCTCGGGCAGCCGACGGGTGGCCTCCAGCGAGTGCCGGGTGTTCTTGCCGAAGTCGTGCCCCGGGTCGATGATCACCGCGTCCCGCCGCACACCCAGGCCGACCGCCCGCTCGGCCAGCCCGACGGTCACCCGCAGGATGTCCGCCATCACGTCCGGGTAGCCGACCCGGTGCGGCCGGGTCCGCGGCTCGGCGCCGCCCGCGTGGGTGCAGACCAGACCGACGTCGTACCGGGCGGCCACCTCGGCCAGCTTCGGGTCGACCCCGCCCCAGGCGTCGTTCAGCAGGTCCGCGCCGACCTCGCAGACCGCCTCGCCGACCTCGTGCCGCCAGGTGTCCACGCTGATCACGGCCTCCGGGTGGCGCTTGCGCAGCTCCGCCACGAACGGCACGGTGCGCCGCAGTTCCTCCTCGACGGTGACCTCGTCGCCCGGTCCGGCCTTCACCCCGCCGATGTCCAGGATCGCGGCGCCCTCGGCCACCGCGCGGTCGGCGGCGGCGAACGCGGCCTCGTCCGCGAAGGTGGCGCCCTTGTCGAAGAACGAGTCCGGGGTGCGGTTGACGATGGCCATGATCACCAGCTCGTCGTCACCGAATTCCCGTGGTCCCAGGCGCAGTGCCACCGATGTCTCCTCCACAGCTGCTCCGGGTGCGATGATGGCCCCCGGCCTATCGGGAACCATGCTGTCATGATCGTGAGCCGGGCACTGTTGTCAGCGCCGGCAGGGAAGTCGGGAGGACGCTCGTGTTCTGGGTGATCGTGGTGGCGATGGCCGTCGTGGTCGGAGGCGCCGCGCTGGTGGCGCTCGGTGGGGGCGGCTCGCTGCCGGAGGCAGTGCAGGACCGCATCGCCGCCCGGCTGCCGCAGGACCGTCCGCTGAGCAGGGACGACGTGGACGGCATCCGGCTGCCGATGGCCGTGCGCGGCTACCGGATGGACGAGGTGGACGACGTCCTGGACCGGCTCGGCGCGGAACTCGCCTACCGGGACTCGCGGATCGCCGAACTGGAGGCCGCCACCGTGGTGCGCGGCGCCGTCGAGGCCACCGGCGGCCCGGACGCCGGGGCCGAACCGCTGCCCGGTCTGGAGGAGTTCGCCCAGGTCGTCGAGCCGGTCGTCACGCTGACCAAGGACCCCGAGGACGCGCGGCCGGCGGCGGAGCAGTGACCGACACCGGTGCGGTGCTCGGTGCGGACGGCCTGCGCCGCTGCGGCTGGGGCGACTCCACCGAGGACTACCGGGTCTACCACGACACCGAGTGGGGCCGACCGGTCCACGGCGACGACGCGCTGTTCGAGCGGGTCTGTCTGGAGGCCTTCCAGTCCGGCCTCTCCTGGATCACCATCCTGCGCCGCCGTGAGGGGTTCCGGGCCGCGTTCGAGGGCTTCGCGATCGACAAGGTGGCCGAGTTCGGCCCGGCCGACGTCGAGCGCCTGCTCGGCGACACCGGCATCATCCGCAACCGGGCCAAGATCGAGGCGTCCATCGCCAACGCGCGGGTCGCCCGCGACCTCGACGGCGGCCTGGACGCGCTGATCTGGCAGTACGCCGGTGATCCGGACCGCCCGGCCCCCCGCACCCTGGCGGAGGTGCCGGCCGTCACGCCCGAGTCGACGGCGCTGGCGAAGGCGCTCAAGAAGGCGGGCCTGCGCTTCGTCGGCCCGACCACCGCGTACGCGCTGATGCAGGCCTGCGGCCTGGTCGACGACCATCTGGCGGACTGCCACGTGCGGAGCGCCAAGCCCGCGGCCTAGGTCCGGCCGTCCGGGCCCGCTGACCCCGTCCGCGGGTGCCACCGGGCCCGGCCGGTGTCAGCGGCCCAGGTAGGCCGGCTTCTCCTTGGCGATGAACGCGCGGACCGCGATCCGGTGGTCCTCGCTGTCGCCGGCCAGCGTCTGCAGCTCGTCCTCCTTGTCGAGCAGCTCGTCCAGCGGGTGCGCGGCGCCGTAGGCCAGCGACTCCTTGATGGCGCCGTACGCCACCGTGGGGCCCTCGGCCAGCTCCTTGGCGAAGACCCGGGCGGTGGCGGCCAGCTCGGCGGCCGGGACGACCTTGGTGGCCAGGCCCAGCTCCATCGCCTCGGTGGCCTTCACCGTGCGCGGCAGCATCAGCAGCTCGGTCGCCCTGGCGTGCCCGACCAGCCGGGGCAGCGTCCACGAGGCGCCCGAGTCGGCGGTCAGCGCGATGCCGGCGAAGGCCGTGTTGAACCCGGCGGTGTCCGCGACGATCCGGAAGTCGCAGGCGAAGGCGAGCGAGGCGCCCGCGCCCGCCGCGACGCCGCCGACCGCCGCCACCGTCGGCTTGCGCATCCCGGCCAGCGCCCGGACCAGCGGGTTGTAGTGCTCGGCGACGGTCTTCAGCGCGCCCTCGCCGGTCTCCTCGGCCCGCTTGAGCAGGCCCAGGTGCTCCTTGAGGTCCTGCCCGACGCAGAACGCCCGCTCACCGGCGCCGGTGAGCAGCACCGCCCGCACCGCCCGGTCCTCGGCCGCGGCGATCACGGTGTCACGCAGCGCCACCTTGGTGGCGGTGTCCAGCGCGTTCATCGCCTCGGGGCGGTTGATGGTGATGACGGCCAGGCCACCGTCCAGCTCGTACAGCACGGAATCGGACATGGGCGAGGGGCTCCCTTGCGATCGTCACAGCTCGGTCGTGTGTCAGGATGCCGGAGCGCACGGCCGGGTGGGGAGTGTGAGGTATCGCACCTTTCGGCGGCGTGCCGACCGCCGCCGCGCCGGGGCTTATGGCAGGAAATGTGGCGCTTGAAGCCGGTCCGGCCCTGGATGCACCGAGAGTGATGTTGGTCATCAGGCCGTGGCATGCGGGATAATGGCTTCCGATCAATGCGTTCGATACCGGCGGTGGACGGACTGCCGGTGCGTAGCTGAGCGGTTGCAGGAAGGGGAACGAGCATGGCGGCCATGAAGCCGCGGACGGGTGACGGCCCGCTCGAAGTCACCAAAGAGGGGCGGGGCATCATCATGCGCGTTCCGCTCGAAGGCGGCGGACGCCTTGTGGTGGAGCTCACGCCTGACGAGGCCGACGCCCTGGGCGAGGCGCTGAAGAAGGCCTGCGGCTGACCGCAGCGGATGCTCCCCATCTCCCTGGAGATGTGCCGCCGGGCCCGGGTCCGACACCACGTCGGCCCGGGCTCTGTGGTGTCCGGGGCCGCTCCGGTGTTGTTCCCGGAGCCGGAGCCCCCGGGGTCGGCGACCCCGGTCAGCGCTTGACGGCGCAGAGCAGACCGTCCGACACCGGCAGCAGCGCCGGTAGCAGGGAGTCGCTCTCCCGGACGTCCCGGACCAGGTCGCGCACCGCGTGCGTCTGCGGGTCCTGCTGCTCGGGCTCGGCCAGCCGGCCCTCCTGGAAGACACCCTCGAAGCAGACCATCCCGCCCGGCCGCAGCAGCCGCAGCGACTCGGCCAGGTACTCCCGCGACTCCGCCGGGTCCCCGTCGCAGAACACCAGGTCGTACTGGCCGTCGGCGAGCCTCGGCAACACGTCCAGGGCCCGGCCCGGTATGAAGCGCGACCGGTTCGCCGCGAACCCGGCCGCCTGGTAGGCCTCCCGGGCCAGCTGCTGGCGGACCGGTTCCGAGTCCACCGTGGTGAGCACGCCGTCCGGGCGCATCCCGCGCAGCAGGTAGACGCCGGAGACGCCCGTCCCGGTGCCGATCTCCGCCACCGCCTTGGCGTCCAGCGCGGCCGCCAGCAGCCGCAGACAGGCCCCGCCCCCGGGGCCGATCGCCCTGACGCCGGTTCGCGCGGACTGCGCCCGGGCGTAGGTCAGCACCGCGTCCTCGCCGACGAAGGTGTCGGAGAGGGCCACGCGCGCGGGCCCGAACTCGCTGATGGCTGCCTCTTTCGGAGCCCCGGGCCTTGGCCCGGTGCCGAGCGGAAGTCGATATTTCCTGGCACAGATTACTGGCCGGGCGGGAACCGCGTACGGCGGCGGGCCGTTGCTGAGGAAGGGACCGGGTAACGGATACCCCCGGGATACCCCCCGGGCACTTTTATCCGGGCTTGACGGGTGAGGTGGATATGGTGGTGGCCCTGCTGGGCAGAAGAGCCAACCGAGGAGGTGTGGCCGAGGGCGACGTCCCTGTGCGGCGGCACTCCCGCGGCACCGCGTCAGCCCGTACGCCGAAGCCCGTGATGAACCAGTCTGCGCATTCCACCCTGGACCAGCCGGCCGCCGCGACGCCGGCCGCCGGTACCACCGAGGCACCCGCCGCCCTCGCGAGCTTCGCCGAGGGGCCCGACGCGCAGACCTGGACTCCGCCCTCCTGGGAGGAGATCGTCGAGGCGCACAGCGCCCGCGTCTACCGCCTCGCCTACCGCCTGACGGGCAACCAGCACGACGCCGAGGACCTCACCCAGGAGGTCTTCGTCCGGGTGTTCCGTTCGCTGTCGACCTACACCCCCGGCACCTTCGAGGGCTGGCTGCACCGGATCACCACCAACCTGTTCCTGGACATGGTCCGCCGACGCCAGCGCATCCGCTTCGACGCGCTCGGCGACGACGCGGCCGAGCGCCTGGCCAGCCGCGAGCCCAGCCCGGCCCAGCACTTCAGCGACACCCACTTCGACGCCGACGTCCAGCAGGCGCTGGACACCCTCGCCCCGGAGTTCCGCGCCGCCGTGGTGCTCTGCGACATCGAGGGCCTCTCCTACGAGGAGATCGCGGCCACGCTCGGCGTCAAGCTCGGCACCGTCCGCAGCCGCATCCACCGCGGCCGCTCGCACCTGCGCGCCGCGCTGAAGCACCGTGCCCCCGGCGCGGCCCCGGGCCGTGAGCGCCGGGGCGGCTCCGAGGAGCCGCTGCCGGTGCCGGTCGGCGCCGTCGCGGGTGAGGCCACGGGGGCGCCGGGCGGGCGCGGACGGAGGCGATCGTGAGCGGAACCGGCCGGTCGGGACCGGGTCGGCCGGACGCTCCCGGCAAGGGCGCCGCCTGGCGCGCCGGCTGGCCCCAGCTGGGCCGGCGCGGCCACGAGGACGGTGCCGACGACCCGCTGCCGCCCGCCGCGGCCCTGCCGGGCGAGGCCTCGCTGCGCGCGGTCGCCGTCAAGCCCGCCGAGCCCGCCGCGGAGGAGCACCATCTCGGCGAGCGGCTCTCCGCCTTCGTGGACGGTGAGCTCGGCCACGACTCCCGTGACCGCGTCCAGGCCCACCTCGCGACCTGCCCGCAGTGCCTCGCCGAGGCCGACGAGGGCCGCGCCGTGAAGCACCTGCTGACCCGTACCGGTACCCCCGGCCCCTCCTCCGCGCTGATGTCCCGGCTGATGGCCGTCGGGGCGCTCCAGGACGAGGAACCCGCCGCCGACCGACCGCGCCGGGACGACGACGACCTGCCCGGCGGCGGACTGCCCGCCGCCTGGGGAGCGACCCGGCCGGAGGCCGGGGGCGGCACCCTCGGCGGCAGTCGGCTGAACGGCGGCTCCTTCGGCCGCGGCGCGGGCGCCTTCGGTGCGGGCGCGCTCGGTGCCGACGCACCGGTGCCCGGTATCGACCCCAGGGCGTTCGGGCGCGGCAGCTCGGTGCTCCGCCCCCTGATGGGCCGGCGCTCCGGCCGACCCGAGGCAGCCGCTCCGCAGCCGGCCGCGGCCGCCGCCGGACCGGTGGTGGTCCGGCAGGCACCGCCGCGCGGTCGCCGGTTCGTCTTCGCCGCCGCCGGGGCCTTCTCGGTCGCCGCGGTGACGCTGGGCGGGGTCGGTGGTTTCGCCGCGCCGAGCGACGACCAGCACGGCACCACGGTGAGGCCGGCCGGCAACCCCGACCGCGGCGGCGGCTACGCCCCGATGAAGGCGCAGGTCCCGGTGGACTTCCCGGTCCGCCCGGTGGCGGCCACCCGCAGCGCGACCCCGCCGCAGATCGTGCCGGACCGCACTCCGAGCTCGGGTCTCGCCGGGTTGCACCAGGAGAACCGGTAGCGCACGCCGGTCGTACGGCGGTGGCCATCGGCGGGTCTTCACCACGGCTTCATCACAGTGTGGGTCCAGACCCGACGGTGGCCATTACGCTGTAGGAACCGTTGTCCGACGAGCTGAGGGAGCTTAGGTGTTCAGCGACGTAGGCGGGCTGGAGATCCTGACTCTGGTCATCATGGCCATCGTGATCTTCGGCCCGGACAAGCTGCCGAAGCTGATCCAGGACACCATGGGCTTCATCAAGAAGGTCCGCTCCTTCGCCGACTCGGCGAAGGAGGACATCCGCAGCGAGCTGGGCCCGGAGTTCAAGGACTTCGAGTTCGAGGACCTCCACCCCAAGACCTTCGTCCGCAAGCAGCTCATGGGCGGCCAGGAGGACCCGCTGGGCCTCAAGGAGATCCGGGACAGCCTGGACATCCGCTCGGTGCTGGACGACAAGCCCGCCGCCACGGTGAACGGGCAGGGCCGCACCGGCACGGTCAGCATGGACAAGTCCGGCGCCGTGGGCGCCGCGGGGGCGGCCTCCACCGGCGCCGTGCTCCAGCCCGGCGAGCGCCCCCCGTTCGACCCGGACGCGACGTAACCCGCCCGTTCGGCACGCCCCGCCCGCCCGGCGGGGGACACCCGACTCCACGCCACCGCCCCGCCCGGCCGCACGGCTGAGCGGGGCGGTGGCGTGTGCGCCGCTATTGTGCTGATTGTTCCCGCTGTGCCGTCGGTCACTTCCGGTCGCTTCCGGACCGAAGGCACCCGGCGGGGACGCCGCGGTACGCCACGATGGGAGCGCGCCACGGCAGGGAATCTGGTTGAGGAGGTCCGGGGATGGACGCGACGAGTCATGCGGTGGGAACGGCGACGGCCGACGGCCCGACGGTCGGCGGACAGGCTCGCCCGGCGGACCCACTGGTCCCCTACCTGTCGGCGGACTTCCCCTGGTACGGACTGGACGACGGCTGGACCGGCCGCCGCTACCTGATGCAGGCCGGCGCAGGCGGCCCGCGGGCCGGGGCGACCGGCACCGTGGACTACGGCACCCTCGGCCACGGCGAGGAGCCCGCCCGGCAGTACGAGCCGCGCGACATGCGCAAGTTCGCCGTGGTCGTCACGGTGGCCCGCCGGGACAGCCGCCGCAGCGCCGACAACACCGGGACGCTGGAGGCGACCTCGGCCTCCTCCGCCGCCTGGCTGGCCGGCTCCGGCCTGCTCGCCGCCACCTGGCCGGGCCAGCTGGACCGCGCGCTGCGCCAGGACTGGCTGGACCAGCAGAGCACCCTCGCCTGGGACCTCGCCGACGACCTGGCCGGTCCCGGCTGGTCCACCCTCAGCCTGCCGGTGAACGGTCTGCCGCAGCCGTTCCGCTACCGGGAGTCCGAGTACGGCTGGGTCCTCGCGGGCGAGGCCCCCGGCGTCCTCCTCGGTGCCTACGGCCGCGGCGTCAGCGCCTACGGCACCGGCTTCTCCACCGTTCCCGACCTGGCCGCCTACACCCGCCCGTAGCCCCGCGAACCCGCGGCCCCGCGAGCCCGGCCGGGACCGGCACGCGCCCGGACAGCGCGAAGGGCCGGGCAGTCGCCCGGCCCTTCGCGGATGATCAGAACTTGTTCTTCGGCGTGAGCCCGAGGGAGAGGCCGGAGAGGCCGCGCTGGCGGCCGCCGAGCTTGCCCGCGACGGAGCGCAGGGCGGTGCCGGCGGGGGAGTCGGGCGCGGCGAGCACGACCGGGCGGCCGTCGTCGCCGCCCTCGCGCAGCCGGACGTCGATCGGGATCGAGCCGAGCAGCGGCACGGTGGCGCCGACGGTGCGGGTGAGCGCGTCCGCGACGATCTGGCCACCGCCGGTGCCGAACACGTCGATCATCTCGTCGCAGTGCGGGCAGGGCATGCCGGACATGTTCTCGATCACGCCGACGATCTTCTGGTGCGTCTGTACCGCGATGGTGCCGGCCCGCTCGGCCACCTCGGCGGCGGCCATCTGCGGGGTGGTGACGATCAGGATCTCCGCGTTCGGGACCAGCTGCGCGACCGAGATCGCGATGTCGCCGGTGCCGGGCGGCAGGTCCAGCAGCAGGACGTCGAGGTCGCCCCAGTACACGTCGGCGAGGAACTGCTGCAGCGCGCGGTGCAGCATCGGGCCGCGCCAGACCACCGGGGCGTTGCCGGGGGTGAACATGCCGATCGAGATGACCTTCACGCCGTTCGCCTGCGGCGGCATGATCATGTCCTGGACCTGGGTGGGACGGCCCTCGACACCCAGCATCCGCGGCACGCTGTGGCCGTAGATGTCGGCGTCCACCACGGCGACCTTCAGGCCGTCCGCGGCCATCGCGGCCGCCAGGTTCACCGTCACGGAGGACTTGCCGACGCCGCCCTTGCCGGAGGCGACCGCGTAGACGCGGGTCAGCGTGCCGGGCTTGGCGAACGGGATCTCGCGCTCCGGGGCGCCGCCGCGCAGCAGCTGGGAGAGCTCCTTGCGCTGCTCGTCGCTCATCACGTCGAGCTCGACCTCGACGCCGGTCACCCCGGGGACCTTGCCGACCGCTTCGCGGACCCGGGTGACGATGGTGTCGCGCATCGGGCAGCCGGAGACGGTGAGGTAGACCGCGACGCGGACCTCGCCGCTCTCGGCGATCCCGACCGATTTCACCATGCCGATCTCGGTGATCGGGCGGTTGATCTCCGGGTCGTTCACGGTCGCCAGCGCCTGGCGTACGGACTCCTCCGTGACGCCGGCCGCGACCTCTGTCTCGTTGGCCATGCCTTGATGGTACGGCGCCGGGCGTACCGCTTAACCCGTCGGTAGCGTGCTGCCGGTCACAGCCTGTCCGCGCTCTCCCGGCGCTCGTCGATCTCCCTGAGCAGGGACTGCAGTTCGGACCGGACGCTGCCCAGCTCGGAGGCGATGAAGGCCCTGGTGGCGACCTCGCCCAGGCCCTGGCGCAGCGCCGCGACCTCCCGGGTCAGGTACTCGGTGTCGGCGATGTTCCGGTCGCTGCGGGCGCGGTCCTGCTCCATGTTGACGCGGTCCCGGTCGTCCTGCCGGTTCTGCGCCAGCAGGATCAGCGGTGCCGCGTACGAGGCCTGCAGCGAGAGCATCAGGGTGAGGAAGATGAACGGGTAGTCGTCGAAGTGGACCTGGTCCGGCAGCACGGTGTTCCAGCCCACCCAGACGACCACCACGACCGTCATCCAGACGATGAACCGGCCGGTGCCGAGGAAGCGCGCGATCCGCTCGGAGAGCTTGCCGAAGGCCTCCGGGTCGTAGGTCGGCAGGGTGATCAGGCCCGGGCGGGTGGTGCGCGGCTGGTCGAGCCGGGAGCGGGCGGGGACGCCGGCCGAGGGCTCGCCGCGCCGGTCCCGGGCACCCTCGCGGGTGCGCAGTTCGCGCAGCTGCCGCAGTTGGCGCAGTTCGCCCTGCAGGCGCTGGCGGGGGCTGTCGTCCCGTCGGCCCTTGCGGTCAGCGTCCACCGGTCACCTCTCGCTCGTCGTCCAGTCCGTGCAGCGCGGCCTCGCGCCAGTCCTCCGGCAGCAGGTGGTCGAGCACGTCGTCGACGGTCACCGCGCCGACCAGGTGGTCCGCCTCGTCGACCACGGGCGCCGCGACCATGTTGTACGTCGCCAGGTAGCTGGTGATCAGCGGCAGCGGGGTGTTCGGCGGCAGTGGGTCGAGGTCGTCGTCCACCAGTGAGCCGACCAGGGTGTACGGGGGTTCGCGCAGCAGCCGCTGGAAGTGCACGGTGCCCAGGTACTTGCCGGTCGGCGTCTCGTTCGGCGGGCGGCAGACGAAGACCTGGGCGGCCAGCGCCGGCTTGTTGTCGGAGATCCGGACCCGGGCCAGTGCCTCGGCCACCGTGGCGTCCGGCTCCAGCACGATCGGCTCGGTGGTCATCAGACCACCGGCGGTGTTCTCCTCGTACGTCAGCAGCCGGCGGACCGGTTCGGCCTCGTCCGGCTCCATCAGCTGGAGCAGCCGCTCGGCCTCGTCGCCGGGCAGTTCGGAGAGCAGGTCGGCGGCGTCGTCCGGGTCCATCGCCTCCAGGACGTCGGCGGCCCGCTCGTCCTTCAGCTTGCCGATGATCTCGACCTGGTCGTCCTCGGGCAGTTCCTCCAGCACGTCGGCGAGCCGCTCGTCGTCGAGTGCGGCGGCCACCTCGGCGCGGCGCTTGGCGGAGAGGTGGTGCATGACGTTGGCCAGGTCGGCGGGGCGCAGCTGGTCGAAGGTCGCGAGCAGGTTGGCGGCGCCCTGGCCCTCCTCGGCGAGGGCGAAGCCGGTGACGTCCTTCCAGGCCAGGGTGAGCGACTCGCCCTTGCCCTTGCGCAGCCGGCCGACCCGGCCGACCTGGACGAACACCTTGCTGATCTCCCACTCGCGCAGCCGGGTCTGCACCATCGCGACGTCCAGGACGGTGACGTCCTGGCCGGTCTTGGTCCAGGTGACGGTGCGGTCCAGCAGCTCGCCGAGGACGAGGGTCTCGGAGGGGCGCTGTTCGAAGCGGCGCATGTTGATCACGCCGGTGGTGAGCACCTGACCGGACTCCAGGCTGGTCACCCTGGTCATCGGCAGGAAGATCCGGCGGCGGCCGATCACCTCGACCACCAGTCCGAGCACCCGGGGCGGTCGGCCGCCGAGCCGGAGCGTGACCACCACGTCGCGGACCCGGCCGACCTGGTCGCCGTTCGGATCGAACACGGCGATGCCGGAGAGGTGTGAGATGAAGACCCGGCTGCCTGCCCCTGCCATGGACTCCCCACCTCGTCCGACGCCCGGAGGGGCGTCGGGCACGCCCCGCGGCCAAGGCTACCCGCGCCTTCCGCGCCCGGCCCGACGAGCCACGACGTGGCGTCCGCGGCCGGTCGCGGACCGGGGCGGCGCGCCGCGGGCTCAGCTCTTGCGGCGCTTGAACAGCAGCTTCGGGAGGCCGGCCGGGATCGGCCGGCGGGTGGTGGCGGAGGTGGGCATCGGCGCGACGGCGTGGGACTCGTCGGGCATGGCGTCCGGGCGCTCGGTGAGCAGGTCGGGGCCCGCGCCGGCCGGCTCCAGCCGGAGCACCCGGCACTCGCGGGCCCAGCGGTCGGTGATGGTGTCGGTGTCGGGCGCGTTCAGCCGCTTGCCCTTGAGTTCCTCGACGGCGCCGAGCCAGGCCTCGCTCCTCGGCGCCGGTTCGACGACCCGGGCCGTCCAGCCGGTCAGCCGGCCGCCCTTGTCCTTGCTGCGGACCGTCACCGTCGCGCCCGCGCCGGCGGTCAGACCGTGCAGCGGCTGCTCGCCGCCGTCGCCGACCACGACCACCGCGCCGTCGTGCCAGGCGTGCCAGAGCGGCCGGCTCTGCTCCTGGCCGTCCGCGCGCACCCAGAGCAGGCCGGACTTCTTCGCGGCCTCCTCCAACAGGGCCCGGTCGAGGAAGTCGGCGGCGGTGGCGGCTGCGGCGGGCGTACGGTCCATGGCGGACAGCGTACGGCCTGCGGGTCCACGGGGTGTCTCACGCGTCGGGCGACAGTTCCGTGGCAGCCGCACGGGCCTTACCTTAGGAGCCGCCCGACTCCCACCCCGAGCCCGAGGAGCACCGTGCCCGCCCGGCCCGAGACCGCAGCCCCGTCCACCGCGTCCGACGCCTCCGCGGCGGCGCCGACGCCTCCGCTCCCCAGGCTCGACCTGCTGCTGCTCGCCGTCTCGGTCTCCGGCATCTCGCTCTCCGCGCCGCTGATCAGCGCCACCGCCGCACCCGCCCTGGCGATCGCCTTCTGGCGCAACGTCATGTCGGTCGGCGTGCTGGGGCCGTACGCGCTGCTGCGGCACCGGGCCGAGCTGCGCGGGATCGGCCGCCGGGCCCTGCTGCTGGCGGTGGCGGCCGGTGCGCTGCTCGCCGTGCACTTCGCGCTCTGGATGCCGAGCCTGCGGATGACCTCGGTGGCCTCGGCGACGGCGCTGGTGACCACCACTCCGCTCTGGACCATCCTGCTGATGCGGCTGCGCGGGGTGCGGGCGCCCCGCGCGGTCTGGATCGGGATGACGGTGGCCTTCGCCGGTGTGCTGGTGCTCACCGGGGTCGACCTCACGCTCTCGCCGCGCGCCCTGCTGGGGGACGCGCTGGCGCTCGGCGCGGGCCTCGCCGCGGCCGGCTACATGCTGCTGGGGGCCGAGGTCCGCAGGACCGTCAGCACCACGGCCTACACCCTGGTCTGCTACGCCACCACGGCGGTCGTCCTGCTGGTGGTCTGCCTGGCCGCCAGGACGTCGATGTCCGGGTGGCCGGCCGGCGTCTGGTGGCAGATCGTGCTGCTGATGGTCACCGCCCAGCTGCTCGGCCACTCGCTCAGCAACCGGGTGGTGCGCACCCTGGGCCCGTCCCTCACGTCCACCGCGATCCTGTTGGAGACCCCGGGCGCCGCGCTGATCGCGGCGCTCTGGCTCGGCCAGTGGCCCCCGGTGGCCGCCTACCCGGCGGTGGTGCTGATCCTGTTGGGCCTGGTCCTGGTGGCCCGGGGCGGCCGGCGGTAGCGGCGGGCTACAGCCAGCCGTTGCGGCGGAAGCCGCGGTACATCCCGACGCAGATCAGGACGACGCTGCCGAGCACCATCGGATAGCCGTACTTGTGGTGCAGCTCCGGCATGTAGTCGAAGTTCATGCCGTAGACGCCGGTGATCATGGTGGGCACGGCGAAGATCGCCGCCCAGGCGGTGATCTTGCGCATGTCCTCGTTCTGCGCGACCGAGACCTGCGCCAGGTTGGCCTGGAGCAGCGAGTTCAGCAGTTCGTCGAATCCGTGCACCTGCTCGGTGACCCGGGCGAGGTGGTCGGCGACGTCCCGGAAGTACTTCTGGATGTCCGGGTCGACCAGCCGCTGGAGCGGCTCGGAGAGCTGCTGCATGGGCCGCAGCAGCGGCGTCACCGCCCGCTTGAACTCCAGGACCTCGCGCTTGAGCTGGTAGACCCGGCCGACGTCGGTGCCCCGGCCGCCCTTGTTGGAGAAGACGTCGAACTCGATCTCGTCGACGTCCGTCTGCAGCCGGTCGGCGACCAGCAGGTAGTTGTCCACCACGTGGTCGGCGATGGCGTGCAGCACCGCGGAGGGGCCCTTGGTCAGCAGCCCGGCGCCGTCCGAGTCGGCCTCCAGCCGGTGCCGCAGCTCCTGCAGCGAACTGTGCCCGCCGTGCCGGACGGTGATGACGAAGTCCCGCCCGGCGAAGACCATCAGCTCGCCGGTCTCGACCACCTCACTGGTCGGGGTGAGCTGGTCGTGCTCGACGTAGCGGATCGTCTTGAAGACGGCGAACAGGACGTCGTCGTACCGCTCGACCTTGGGCCGCTGGTGCGCGTGGACGGCGTCCTCGACCGCCAGCGGGTGCAGGCCGAAGCGCTGCGCGATCCCCTCGAACTCGGCCTCGGTCGGCTCGTGCAGCCCGATCCAGCTGAACGATCCGGCGCCGTCCGGGAGTTGCTGCGAGGCCTTGACGCGACGGGCCGCCTCGCGCGGGCTGCAGCTCTCACCGTGCCGCTTGCCGGACTGGTACACCGCGCAGTCCACCACGGCGGAGGTGGACTGGCCCGGGTGGATCGAGTCGAACAGGCCGGCCGCGGAACGGCGGCGGTTGGTGCGGACGGCTGCGCGCAGGCTGTTGATCATCGACATGGCAGGCTCCCTGGGCAGGAACCGCCGCACGGCGGCGCGGTGACGGGTGGCCGTGGTGCGACGGCATGGAACACCGGTGGAATGACGCCTGCGGTCGGTCCTCGGCCTTGCTGGGGCTCGCGCTGGAACGACCGGACGCCGGTGAGGGTGCTCTCCCGGCCGGGCCGACTCCGCCTCGATCGTCTCGGTGGACGCGGCTGCTGTGCCGGCTACTGGTGCCGCTGTTTCAGCCTGCGAGGCGAGGGGTACGGGGAAGGCGTCCGGGCCGGGTAGAGCTGCCGGTACTGCATGGTCGGCTGGTATCCACCGCAACCACCTCCTTCACGCCGCTGCCCCGGAGAGAGGATCCCCGGTGGCCAGTCGCTCACACTAACATCTGACCGGGCATCGTCGCTGCGACGTTCTCCTGGTGGTCCTGCCGGCGCCACGGCCGCACCGGTTACGCTCACCGGCATGGCGCACGACTTCCCGCTCTTCGGTGACCCTTCCGGCGGCTCCCACGACCCGGCCGGCCCCTCCCGGGAGGCGGTGCTGGTCGCCGTCGAGGCCCGGCTGCTGACCACCTTCGGCGAACCGAGCGGCCGTGCCGCGGTCACCTTCCTCGGCGCGGACCGGATCGAGGTGCTGCGCTTCGGCCCGGACGCCGACGGCCTGCTCCGCTACGCCACGCTCGGGATGGCCGCCGCGCCGATGGCGGACCCGACCGCGCCGGTCGCCGACCAGATCCGCGGCCCGCGCGCCGAACTGGTGCTGACGGTCCGTGGGGCCCGCGACAGCGTGCTCCGGACCCTGGCCACCTTCGCCGCGACACCGCAGGTGGAGGGTCTGGTGCTGGCCCCCGGCGGGTCGCTGGACCTCGGTGCCCCGCTCTGGGACGGCGCCCCGTTCACCTCGGTGCTGGCCGCCGAGCCGGGCGGCCTGGTGGCGGATCTGGAGCTGGACGCGCCGGCCGACCCGGTGCGGTTCCTGCCGCTGCTGCCGATGACGCCCAACGAGGCCGGCTGGAAGCGGGTGCACGGCGCGGCCGCGCTGGAGGAGCGCTGGCTGAAGCACGGCACCGATCTGCGGGACGCCGACCGCCGCGGGGTTCCGCTGGACTGACGCCCGGTCGCCGGCCCCCGGGCGGCGGCGCCCCGGGGCGTGCGTCACCGCGGTGCCCGGCCGTACGCTCCCGCACGCCCGCGTGTCCGGTCGGGCGGGCTCAGCCCTCGATCGGCTTCGCGCCGGTGGCCTGGGCCAGCAGCGCCTCGTAGACGGCGGGGTCCGTGGTGTGCTCGCCGAGCCGGACGGTCTTGCGCCCGCCGTGGTAGTCGCTGGAGCCGGTGGTCAGCAGCCCGAGGTCGGCGGCCAGCCCGCGCAGCCGGGCCCGGGTGGGCTCGTCGTGGTCGGTGTGGTCGACCTCCAGCGCCGCGAGTCCGGCCGCCGCGAGGTCCGCGATCACCTGGTCGGAGACGGTCCGCCCGCGCTTGACCGCGCCCGGGTGGGCGAAGACCGGTACCCCGCCCGCCGCCCGGACCAGCCGGACGGCCTCGGCCGGGTCCGTCTCGTGCTTGCGCACGTCCGCCCGCCCGCCGTTGGCCAGCCAGTCCGCGCTGAAGGCGTCGGAGACGGTGGCCACCACGCCCGCCTCGACCAGGGCGCTGGCGATGTGCGGCCGGCCGACCGAGCCGGTCCCCGCGATCCGCTGAACCTGCTCCCAGCTGATGTCGGCGCCCAGCGCGCGGCAGCGCTCGACGACCGCCCGCCCGCGCCGGAACCGGTCGGTGCGCACCAGCTCGCGCTCGCTCGCGAAGGCCGGCTCGGCCGGGTCGAACAGGTAGGCCAGCAGGTGCAGGCTGATGCCGTCCACCGCGCAGGACAGCTCGGCGCCCGGGACGAGGGTCAGCCGGGTGCCGGCCGGCAGCGCGCGGACCGCCTGGGCGGCCTCGGCGTGGCCGCCCACCGTGTCGTGGTCGGTGAGCGCCACCACGTCCAGTCCCGCGGCGGCCGCCGCCGCGACCAGCTCGGCCGGGCTGTCGGTGCCGTCGGACGCGTTGCTGTGGGCGTGCAGATCGATGCGCACGGAGTCGGCTCCTGGGGTGGGCGGCGGGTGCCGCCCAGGATAGTGCGGGCGCCCGCGGGGCCGTCAGCCGAGCAGCTGGGGGGAGAGCGCGCCGCAGGGCAGCAGGTCCAACTCGGCGCCGGCCTCGCGCAGGTCGGTGAGGACCAACTCGTCGTACATCACCAGGGCCGACTGTTCCGGCCAGGCCACCGCCCACAGCCAGAGACCGCGGGCCTCGCCCACGAACACCGCGCGGTCGGGCGGCGCGTCCGGCACGTGGAACATCGGCGTGGGCCGCCCGGCCGCCATCAGCTTGGCGTCGGCGGGCTTGTAGAGCGAGACGGACTCACCCGGGTCGGGGCCGGACAGGCCCGCGTACCGCGCGCCGAGCCCGACGCCGAGCTCCTCGGCGACCAGCACCAGCTCCCCGAAGCCGCCCAGCGGCGCGGGGCCGGAACACGCGACGGCGGTGGCCCGGGCGCCCGAGACATCGTCGCCGACGTGCGCGATACCGGTGTAGAGCCAGCCGACCGGAAGCGGCCAGGGCAGCCAGACCGGGACCTGGGAACGGGCGACGGCGACGCCGAGCGCCTCCACGCTCGGGGGCAGCACCGGCTGCATCGGGTGCACGGCTCCGTGTCGGTCGCACTGCCAGGTGTCGGAGAACAGACCGGGGGCGCGGACCCGACCGGCGCACCTCGGGCAGCTAGGCTCGCCCCTCATAGCCGACAACGCTCCTCCCTCCGGACCGCCGCGTCAAGGACGGTCACCCGTACGGAGGGCGCGGCGGCACCTGTCGGTGGCGGGCACCCGTCCGGCGCCGGGTGGGGCGCGTCGCGGACGGTTCCCGCTAGGGGATGTCCGGCGGCGGGCGGCGGCAAACGTCGGCGCCACCGTGCGGCGGGCGACCCCGGACGCACTGACGCCCCGTCAACGGCGATCGCGGTGACAGGGCGTCAGTCGGGTATCGGAACGTCGGGATCGGACGCTCCCGGCTCTTCGGCGGCGGGTGAGGGCTCCCGGTCGGAGGCGCCGCGCTGGGTCAGACGGTCGGGCACGGACGGATGAGCAGGCGCTCGCCGGTGCGGGCGGCGGCCTGGACGAGTTCGCGGACGGTTTCGGCGTCGGCGATCACGCGGTCGGTGGCGGTGCCGTGGGTGTCGTCCAGTCGGAGGATCTCGAAGCGCATGGGCCTCTCCTTCTCTGGCCCCGTCGGGCGGGGCGGTCGTGGCTGAGTGGGTATCAGCTCTTTCTCGGTCCGTCGGTTCGAACGGTCGACGATCTGCTGAGGCAAAGGGGCTCCCCCTGCTTGCCAAGTGCGTCTGGTGCCTCGTGAACCACTGTGTCGTGGTGCTGCTACCGGGCCGTTGCCCGTCCGTGAAGTCCAGGTTTCGGCGGATTGTCGCCAGCGTCGACAGCGACGATGATTCCCGGACAGAATCAAATATTACCGCAACTAACGATTTTTGTCCCGCACACTTTCCGCCGCGGCGGGCGGGAACCCGGCCACGGAGCGGGTGTCCGGGGGGCGGGGGCGGGGCCCGGCTCAGCCCCAGAAGTCCAGCAGGGCCTCGGTGGTGGCGGCCGGCCGCTCGGCGTTGGGGGAGTGTCCGGCGTCCTCGACCACCACGCGGCGGGCGCCCAGCCGCTCGGCCATCCGGGTCTGCTCCGGTACCGGCCAGGCGTAGTCCCGGACCCCGGAGAGCACCAGGGCCGGCAGTGCGGAGGCGGTCGCGGCCAGCTCGTCCACCCGGTCGGGTGCGGCGATCAGATGGGCGCCGGTGGTGGCGAGCGCCTGCGGCACGTTGGCCACCCAGCGGCGGTGCAGGAACGCGGCGACCTCGGGCGACGGCCGGCGCGCCCGGTCGCCGCCGGCCTGCTCCGCCTGCTGCTCCATCTGCTGGAGCACCTGCCAGATCTCCTCCAGGCTCATCGACGGCAGCACGGAGATCAGCAGCTTGGTCCGTTCCGCCTCGCCGGGCTCGATCGAGGCGGGCCCGGTGGACATCAGGGTCAGCGAGCTCCACGGCAGCGGTCCCTCGGCGGTGGCCGCGAGGACGGCCTCCCGGACCACCTGCCCGCCGAAGGAGTGGCCGAGCAGGTGCAGCGGCGTGGCGTCCTCGGCGAGCGCCGCGGAGAGCGCCCGGACGTCCGCGCCCAGGGCGTCGACGGCGTAGGCGGCCGGGTCGTCGGGCCCGCCGCTCTCGTACTGGCCGCGCTGGTCGACCGCGGTCACCCGGTAGCCGGCCGCGGCCAGCGGCTCCAGCAGCGCGATGAAGTCCTCCTTGCTGCCGGTGAACCCGGGGACCAGCAGGGCCGTCCCGCGTACCGCACCCGTCGGTTCGGCGCGCAGCGCGGCGAACTCCCCGCGCGCGGTCGCCACCCGCATCGCGCGGGCACAGCGGGGGAGGGTGAGGAACGGCGGCGTGCTCATGGGCGATCTCCTGCGGTGCGGCGGGGCGACTGGCCGGTAACCCCCGAGCGTAGCCGGGCGGACACGCCGGAGGGGGCGGCCCCGTCCTGTGTTGGACGGGGCCGCCCCCTCCGGGTGTCGCGGTGCCGGGATCAGCTCTCCGGCGTCGCCTCGGCGGCCGGGCGGCGGGTGCGGGTCCGACGGCGCGGGGCCGGGGCCTCGGCCGTGGCGTCCGCGCCGGCCTCGGGCGCCGGGGCGGCCTCGGCGGCCGGCTCGGCCTTCGCCTTGGCCCGCGAGCGGGTCCGCTTCACGGCCGGCTTCTCCTCGGACTTCGCCGGGGTCTGCTCCGTGACGGCGGCCGGAGCGGCCGCCTCGGCGACGGCGGTCTCGCCGGCGGCGCCGCGCGGGCGGCGACGGCGACGGCGCGGGGCCGCGCTCTCGCCCTCGGCACCCTCGACGGCCGGGGCCGCCGGGGTGTCGACCGCGGTGACGGCCTCGGCGGGCGCGTCGAGCAGCGCGTCCGCCGCGACCGAGGAACCACCGCGGGTGCGGCGGCGCTCGCGGGTGCGGCGGGCCGGCTTCTCCTCGGCCGGCTCGGCGGCCGGCTCCGCGGCGCGGCCGGTGC